>NZ_JAEVHN010000601.1:0-3695 GCF_016803375.1 Micromonospora sp. 4G55 | reverse complement strand
CGACGGCCGGGAGCTGGTCGCGATCAGCGATTTCGTGCTGCGCCGGGTCGACCAGGGCGCGGTGACCGGCGGGCTGGCCACGGCGGACGCACCGGCGCAGGCGGCCGCCCCGGAGCCGGGTGTGCCGACCGAGGACATCCGGCCGGTCGACGGGGCCGAGGCGTTCCGCCGCAGCCTCACCGCCGGGCTCGGCGCGCAGGTCGTGATCGCCACCCGGACCGTCGACGACATTCGCGGCCGCGCCTCCCGGGTCACCACCGGGAGCCTGGAGACCACCCGACGAGCCGGCCCTCGCCGCCCCCGGCCGGCGGCGGCGCCGGCTCCGCCGCGCCGCGCACCGAGCTGGAGATCACCATCGCCCAGGTCTGGCGGGACGGGCTGGGGGGCGGCCGAGGTGGGCGTGGACGACGACTTCTTCGCCCTCGGCGGCAACTCCCTGGTCGCGGTCCAGCTGATCGCCGCGATGCGCAAGGCGACGGGGGTGCGGCTGCCGATGCGCAGCCTCTTCGAGACCCCGACCGTCGCCGGCCTGGCGGCCCGGATCGAGGAGCTGCGCGCCACCGCCGCGCCCGCCGACGAGCCCGCCCCGGCCACCATCCCCGCCATCCCGCGGCTGCCCCGCGACTGAGCGTCGAGAAACAGGAGTGACAGAGCAATGAGCGACACGATCGCCACGCTGCCGGTGGTCGTCGAGAACGACGGCACACCACTGACCGAGCTGATCGACCGGCGGCGGACGGAGCTGCGCGCCACGCTCGCCGCCCACGGCGGGCTGCTGTTCCGCGGCTTCGTCGTCGGCGGGGTGGACGGCTTCGACCGGGTGGTCCGCGCGTTCTCCGGCGAGCCGCTGACCTACACCGAGCGGTCCTCACCCCGGCACGCCATCAAGGGTCGGGTCTACACCTCGACCGACTACCCGCCGGACGAGGAGATCTTCCTGCACAACGAGAACTCGTACCAGGCGCGCTGGCCGTTGACGCTGTTCTTCTACTGCATCAGCCCGCCGGACACCCTCGGCGCCACCCCGCTCGCCGACGTCCGCCGGGTGTACGCCGAGATCGACCCGGCGGTCCGCGAGGAGTTCGTGCGGCGGCGCTGGATGCTGGTGCGCAACTTCCACGCCGACTTCGGCACCCGCTGGCAGGACGTGTTCGGCACCGACGACCGGGCCGAGGTCGAGGCGTACGCGGCGGCGAACCGGATCCGGCTGGAGTGGGTCGGCGCGGACGGGCTGCGCACCCGGGCGGTGCGGGACGTGGTGCACCACCGGCCCGGCTCGGACACCCCGCGCTGGTTCAACCACGCCACCTTCTTCCACGTGAGCACCCTCCCCAAGGACTACCAGGAGGGCCTGCTGGACATGTTCGGCGCCGACGGGCTGCCGGCGAACACCTACTACGGCGACGGCGGCGAGATCCCCGCCGACGTCATGGACCACCTGCGGGCCGCGTACCGGGCCGCCAGCGTCCGCTTCGACTACCGGCGCGACGACGTGCTGGTGGTCGACAACATGACCGCCGCGCACGGCCGGGAGCCCTTCACCGGGGCCCGCCGGATCGCCGTGGCGATGGCCGAACCGCACACCCCCGAGAGCGCTGGAGAGCACTGATGGCCGAATCCCGATTCCTGGTCGTCCGCAACGACGAGGAGCAGTACTCGATCTGGCCGGCCGACCGGGAGCTGCCCACCGGGTGGCACGACGCCGGCTTCGCCGCACCCGCGAGGAGTGCCTGTCCCACGTCGACACCGTCTGGACCGACATGCGTCCCCGCTCCGTGCGGGAGGTGCCGTCATGACCCGGGAGTGGACCTTCCCGGCCTCCTTCGCCCAGGAGCGGGTGTGGCTGGCCAACCAGTTGGACACCGCCTCGCCGGTCTACAACGTCTCCACCCCGTGGCGCTTCCCGGCCGGCATCGACGCCGACACCGCCGGCGAGGTCGTCGGCCGGGTCGTCGCCCGGCACGAGGCGCTCCGCACCCACCTGCGGATGGACGACGGCGCCCTGGTGCAGGTGGTGCGCGAGCACGAGCCGGTCCGGCTGCCCGCCGACGACCTGCGCGACCTGCCCGAGGCCGAGCGGGCCGCCCGGTACGCCGCCCTGCGTACCGAGCTGGCCCGCACCCCGATCCCGCTGGACGCCCCCGCCGCTGTGGCGGGCCCGGCTGGTCCGCCTCGACGACGCCTGGACGCTGCTGTTCGTGGTCCACCACGCCGTCTTCGACAGCCACTCGGCGGTGCTGCTGGTGGCCGAACTGGCCGCGTTCAGCGAGGCCGCGCTGACCGGCGCGCCCGCCGCCGTGCCCGAGCTGCCCATCCAGTACGCCGACTTCGCGGTCTGGCAGCGCGGCCAGCTCACCGGCGCGGAGCTGGACCGCCAGCTCGCCTTCTGGACCGGCCACCTCGCCGGTGCGCCGGCGGTCACCGGCCTGCCGCTGGACCGCCCCCGCCCGGCCCAGCTCGGTTTCGCCGGCGACGAGGTGCGCTTCGCCCTGCCCGACGGGCTGCTCGACCGGGTCGGCCGGCTCGCCGCCGGGTCGGCGGCCACCCCGTACATGGTGCTGCTGGCCGGGTTCGCCGCCCTGCTGTCGCGGATCTCCGGCGACACCGACGTGGTGGTCGGCGTCTCCACCGCCGGCCGGGACACCGCCGAGCTGACCCCGCTGATCGGCATGTTCGTCAACCCGGTGGCGCTGCGCTGCGACCTCGGCGGCGACCCCAGCTTCACCGAGCTGCTCGGCCGGGTCCGCGCCGGCCTGGTGGACGCGATGGAGCACGGCCAGACCCCGTTCCAGCGGATCGTCGAGGCGGTCGCCCCGCAGCGCGACCCGTCCGTGCAGCCGATCTTCCAGACGGCGCTGAACTTCATCCCGGACTCCGGGCTGGACCCGGTGGAGCTGGGCACTACCAAGGACGACTTCGCCTTCGACGTCACCACCGGCGAGAGCCGCCTGGTCTACCGCACCGACCTGTTCGACCGGGGCACCGCCGAGGCGGTGGTCGCGCGCTACGTGCGGCTGCTCACCGCCGCCGTCGACGACCCGGGGCAGCCGGTCTCCGCCCTGCCGCTGCTCGACGACGCCGAGCGGGACCTCGTCCTGCGGGCCTGGAACGGCGAGGACGCCACCCCGGCGTTCCGTTCGGTCATCGAGCGGGTGCAGCGGCAGGCCGCCGCCACCCCGGACGCCGTCGCCCTGGTCTGCGAGGGCGTCTCGCTCACGTACGCCGAGCTGAACGCCGCCGCCAACCGGCTCGCCCGGGTGCTGGTGGCCGGGSGCGCCGCCCCGGAGGCCCGGGTGGCGCTCGCCCTGCCCCGCTCGCCCGAGCTGCTGGTCGCCGTCCTCGCCGTGCTCAAGTCCGGCGCCGCGTACGTCCCGGTCGACACCGGCTACCCGGCCGGCCGGATCGCGTACCTGCTCGCCGACGCGGAGCCGGCGCTGGTGCTGGCCCTGCCGGAGACCGCCGCGCTGGTGCCCGCCGCGGGGCGCCGCCCCGGAGGCCCGGGTGGCGCTCGCCCTGCCCCGCTCGCCCGAGCTGCTGGTCGCCGTCCTCGCCGTGCTCAAGTCCGGCGCCGCGTACGTCCCGGTCGACACCGGCTACCCGGCCGGCCGGATCGCGTACCTGCTCGCCGACGCGGAGCCGGCGCTGGTGCTGGCCCTGCCGGAGACCGCCGCGCTGGTGCCCGCCGGCGCGGTGGT
>NZ_JAEVHN010000600.1:0-3698 GCF_016803375.1 Micromonospora sp. 4G55 | reverse complement strand
CGGCGCTGACCGCCCGGGTGGTCAACAGGTCGGTGTCCACCGCGCCCTCGGCGCGCTCCCGCAGTGTGTCGGCGATCCGCTGGTCCAGATCGGTCACGGCCGGCTCCCGTTGGTCGTGGGAACGCCGTAGCGCCCCCGCAGCTGGGTGAGCGCCCGCATGGCATGCGTGCGGACGGTGACCGGCGAGCAGTCCAGGATCTGGGCGATCGTCCCGTCGTCGAGATCCTCGTAGTAGCGCAGCACCAGCACCGCCCGCTGGCGGTCGGGCAGCGCGAGGATCATCCGCCACAGCTCGTCCCGCTCGGCCGCCTCGCCGCCGAGGTCGCCACCGTGGGGCCGATCGGCGAACTCCGCCGTGGCCAGCTCGCGGCTGGACAGCCGGCGCCACCAGGACGTGTTGGCGTTGACCAGCATCCGGCGCACGTAGACGTCCGGGTGGTCGACGCGGGCGATCTTGCGCCAGTGCACGTAGGCACGCGCCAGCACGTCCTGGGTGAGGTCCTCGGCGCGGTGCTCGTCACCGGTCAGCAGCCGGGCCAGGCGGACGAGCGCCGGGCCTCGGCTGCTGACGTACTCCTCGAAGGTCACATCCTCAAGACGCCGTCACGAGGGCGGCGTGTTGACCGCGGTCAGCGACGGGTGTGGTCGCGGAAGCCCCGGCCGCTCTTGCGGCCCAGGTAACCGGCGGTGACCAGGTGCTCCAGCAGCGGCGCGGGAGCGAAGCCCGGCTCGCGCAGCTCCAGGTAGAGCTCCCGCTGGATGGCCAGCGAGACGTCCAACCCGACCACGTCGAGCAGCTCGAACGGCCCCATCGGGTAGCCGCAGCCGAGCTTCATCGCGTAGTCGATGTCGTCGGCGGTGGAGTAGCTGGCCTCCAGCATCTTCACCGCGTCGTTCAGGTACGGGAAGAGCAGCGCGTTGACGATGAACCCGGAACGGTCGCCGCAGACCACGCCGGTCTTGCCCAGCGTCGCGCAGACCGCCTTGGCGGTGGCGGCGGTCTCCGTCGAGGTGCGGATGGTCTGCACCACCTCGATCAGCGGCATGATCGGCGCCGGGTTGAAGAAGTGCAGCCCCACCACGTCGGCCGGGCGCTGGGTGGCCATCGCCACGTCGATCACCGGCAGCGAGGAGGTGGTGGTGGCGAGCACGACGCCCGGCTTGCAGATCTCGTCGAGGCTGGCGAAGAGGGCCTTCTTGACGCTCAGTTCCTCGACCACGGCCTCGACCACCAGGTCGACGTCGGCCAGGTGCTCCAGGGTGGCGGACCAGTTGATCCGGCCCAGCGCCGCGTCCCGGTCGGCCTCGCTGAGCTTGCCGCGCACCACGCCCTTGTTCAGCGAGGTCTTGACGGACTCGAAGACCTTGGCGGACTTCTCCGCGCCCCGGGTGACCGAGACGACCTCGTAGCCGGCCTTGGCGAAGACCTCGATGATGCCGGTGGCCATCGTCCCGGAGCCGACCACGCCGACCTTGGCGATCCCCCGGGCGCCGTCGGCGAGGGCCGACTCCGACGCCACGGGCGTCTGCTCGTCGGGTACGACCACCGGGGAGCCCGGCCGCTCGTAGGTGTAGAAGCCCCGGCCGGACTTGCGGCCGAGCAGACCCGCGGTGACCATCTGCTTGATCAGCGGCACCGGGGCGTGCCGGCGGTCGCGACCGCCCCGCCGGTACATGGTGTCCAGGATCTCGTACGCGGTGTCCAGGCCGATCAGGTCCATCAGCGCGAGCGGGCCCATCGGCAGGCCGCAGCCGAGCTTCATGGCGGCGTCGATGTCCTCGCGGGTGGCGTACCGCGACTCGAACATGCTGACGGCGTGGTTGAGGTAGCCGAAGAGCAGCGCGTTGGCGATGAAGCCGGCCCGGTCGTTGATGGTGACGTCGACCTTGCCGAGCCGCTCGCAGAGCGCCTCGACGTCGGCGACCACGTCGGCGGAGGTGACCACCGTGCGGACCACCTCGACCAGCTTCATCACCGGGGCGGGGTTGAAGAAGTGGATGCCGATCACCTGGTTGGGCCGGGTGGTGGCGACCGAGATCTCGGTGACGCTCAGCGACGAGGTGTTGGTGGCCAGGATCGCCTCGGGCTTGCAGACCCGGTCCAGCTCGGCGAAGATCCGCTGCTTCAGGTCGAGGTGCTCGGGGACGGCCTCGATCACCAGGTCCACCGAGTGCAGCGCGTCCAGCCCGACCTGGAAGTTCACCCGCGACAGCAGGGCGTCCCGGTCGGCCTCGGCGAGCTTGCCCTTGGCGACGGCCCGGTCGGTGGAGCCGGTGAGGGTGACCCGGCCGCGCTCCAGGGCGGCCGCGGAGATCTCCACCGCGACGACGTCGACGCCGTTGCGGGCGAACACCTCGACGATGCCGGCACCCATGGTGCCCAGACCCACCACACCCACACTGGTGAACTCGCGCGCCACGACCGGCCTCCCCTGGTTGCTCCGCACCCCGCCGACTTGAACGGCGACTAAGGTTATGCGCCGGAGTCTGCCACGCGACGCTGCGTTGTCGAGACGCCGTGGGATATTTCACGCACCGGGTCAGTTCGTCGCCGGCACCCCCGTCAGCGCCAGCAGTTCGGCCACGAACTCGGCCGGCCGTTCCACGTGCGGGCTGTGCCCGCAGCCGGGAAGTACCACCTCACGGTACGTGCCGCCGGCCGCGGCGTACCGCTCCAGCACCGCCCGGGTCTGCCCGACCATCGGCTGCGGCGGGCACGCCTGCTCCCCCGGCCAGCCCGGCACCATCCCCAACGACCCCAGGTACGCCAGGTCGAACAGCGAGGTGTCCGAGACGATCACGTCGGCGTCACCGCGTACCCAGGCGACGGGTGGCTTGACCTCGACCGCGACCAGCTCGTCGGCGAGCCGGAAGTGGGCCGGGGCGAGCGCGTTGAGCACGCCGCGCGACCCGGGCGCGGTGCCGGGCCAGTGCGGCGAGGTGCCCGCCGTGCCGGGGTAGTTGTCCTCGCCGGTGGCGGTGGAGAGCAGGCTGTCCAGCAGCAGCTCCTCGTCCTCGCCCAGCGAGGCCGGGTCGGCGACGTAGGTGGCCCGCAGCACGCTGCGGGGGCTGGTCGGGGCGTCCGCGCTCCGGTCGCCGGCGGCGAGCCTGGCCACGAAGTCCGGGTTCACCGAGCCGGCGCCGGTGCCGGCGAAGTCGGGCGTGGTCGGGGTGCCGTCGAGGTCGCGGGTGCCACCGAAGCCGTACGGCGACACCGGGGCCTCCAGCAGCAGAGCCGCCACCCGGTCCGGGTGGTCGACCAGCAGCCGCATCGCCACCCCGCCGCCGAGGGAGTGCCCGACCACCACCGGGCGCGCGCCGGCGGCGAAGAGGCCGGGCTCGTCGAGCAGGGCGGCCACGTCGTCGGCGAAGTCGGCCAGTCCCCGGGTCGCGTCCACCGGGGCGGTCTCGGTGTCGCCGTACCCGCGCAGGTCGGGCGCGACCACCCGGAGCGTCGCGGCAGCCGGCTGACCAGCGGCTCCCAGAACGCCGAGGAGGAGCCGTTGCCGTGCACCAGCAGCACCGGCACGCCGTCCGGCGGCCCGGCCACCCGTACCCGCTGGGTGATGCCGTTCGCCGTCACGGTCCGCTGCGCGATCTCCATCCGCGGCATGCTGCCACGGCGGCGTCCCCCGGTCCATGGGCCGGCCGCCCACGATCCGGCGCGGCCGGATGTGCCGCGCCCCGCACGACGACCG
>NZ_JAEVHN010000599.1:0-3712 GCF_016803375.1 Micromonospora sp. 4G55 | reverse complement strand
GCCGCGCCGGCGACGATCGCCACGTCCCGCCACATGGTGCCGGTCGGCTCGGCGTGCGCGCCGACCTCCTGCAGGGCCTCGACCGCGTACGACAGGGGGAGCGCGTCGCTGACCGCCTGGAGCCAGCCGGCCATCTGGCCGCGCGGCACGAACAGCCCGCAGAGCAGCAGCTGCGGGGCGACCACGACCGGCATGAACTGGACCGCCTGGAACTCGGTGCGGGCGAAGGCGCTGCAGAACAGCCCGAGTGCCACGGCCAGCACGGCGTTCAGCGCCGCGACCAGGATGACCAGCCCGGCGCTGCCGGCGGTCTCCATCCCGAGCAGCCAGTACGCCACGCCCGCGGCGATGGCCGCCTGCACCGCGCCGGCCAGCCCGAACGCGATGCCGTAGCCGAAGAGCAGGTCGAGCTTGTGCAGCGGCGTGGTGAGCAGCCGTTCCAGCGTGCCGGTGGTGCGCTCACGCAGCATCGCGATGCTGGTCACCAGGAACATCACGATGAACGGGAAGAAGCCCAGCATGATCAGGGCGATCCGGTCGAAGGTCGACGGCTGTCCGGGGGCGGTGGGCTGGTCGGCGTACATGTAGTAGACCAGGGTCAGCAGCACCGTCGGCACCACCACCAGCAGCGCCACCGTGCGCTTGTCGTGCCGCAGCTGGCGCAGGATGCGCCCGATGGTGACGGCCAGAATCCTCGCACTCATCGCTCACGCCTCCTTGCCGACGGGACGTTGGCCCGCCTCGCTCGACCGGATCAACCGCAGGAACGACTCCTCCAGGTCGTCGACCCCGGTGCGCTCCCGGATCGCGTCGGGAGTGTCGTCGGCGACCAGCCGGCCCTCCCGGATCAGCAGCAGCCGGTCGCAGCGGGCCGCCTCGTCCATCACGTGGCTGGACACCAGCAGCGTCGTGCCGGCCGCCGCCATCTCGTGGAACCGGGCCCACAGGTCGGCCCGCAGCACCGGGTCCTGGCCGACCGTCGGCTCGTCGAGGATGACCAGCTCGGGGTCGCCGACCAGGGCGCAGGCCAGCGAGGCCCGGCTGCGCTGCCCGCCGGAGAGGGTGCCGACCAGCTGGGTGGCCGCGTCGGCCAGCCCGACGTCGGCCACCGCCCGGTCGGCGTCGGCCGCGTGCCGGCCCTGCAGCGCCGCGAAGTAGCGGGCGTTCTCCCGGACCGTCAGGTCGGCGTAGACGCTGGGCGCCTGGGTCAGGTAGCCGACCCGGTGGCGCAGGTCGGCCGAGCCGGCCGGCCGGCCCAGCACGGTGACCGTGCCCGAGTCGATCACCTGGACCCCCACCACCGCCCGCATCAGGGTGGTCTTGCCACTGCCGCTGGGCCCGAGCAGCCCGGTCACCGAGCCCCGGGGGACGGTGCAGTCGATGCCGTGCAGCACCCTCCGCCGGCCCCGGTCGACGACCAGGCCGCGGACCGTGATCGCGTCCTCCACCGCCCACCTCCAAAACTCATCAACTGTTGAACTCAACGCTAGATGAGATACCCGTGCGGGCGCAACGGTTGACTTCGAGTGCGCTCGAACTGGAAGCCTGGGTGGCGTGGACATCAGCACACAGGAACCGGCCCTCTCCGTGGGCGAGGCGGCGGCCCGGGTCGGACTGACCACTTACACGCTGCGCTGGTACGAGCAGGAGGGGCTCGTCGCCCCGGTCGGTCGGGACTCGGCGGGACGCCGCCGCTACACCGAGTCCGACCTGGACTGGCTGCTCCTGCTCACCCGGCTGCGCCGCACCGGGATGCCGGTGCGCGACATGCGCCGGTACGCCGAACTGGCCCGCCAGGGCGATCGCACGCTCGGTGCCCGGCGGGCGCTGTTCGAGGCGCACCGAACCCGGGTGCTGGCCCGGATGGCCGAACTGGAGGAGGACCTGAAGGTGCTCAACTACAAGATCGACCTTTACCGCCGAGCCGAGGAGGGCCGATGATCCGCCGCCGGATGGGGGCCACCGGCCCCGAGGTCTCGGCCATCGGGCTGGGCTGCATGGGGATGAGCTTCGCCTACGGCGGTCGCGACGACGCGGAGTCCACCCGTACCCTGCACCGGGCCCTGGACCTGGGCGTCAACCACCTGGACACCGCCGACATGTACGGCGCCGGCGCGAACGAGCGGCTGCTCTCCCCGGTGGTGCGGGCCCGCCGCGACGAGGTCTTCCTGGCCACCAAGTTCGGCAACCGCACCGGCGGCGACAGCTTCGGCGGCACCGGCACCCCCGGCGCGTACGTGGACAGCAGCGCCGCCTGGGCCCGCGAGGCCTGCGACGCCTCGCTGGCCCGGCTCGGGGTCGAGACCATCGACCTCTACTACCTGCACCGGCGCGACCCGCGCACCCCGATCGAGGAGACCGTCGGCGCGCTGGCCGAGCTGGTCGAGGCCGGCAAGGTCCGCCTGATCGGGCTCAGCGAGGTCAGCCCGGCGACGCTGCGGGCGGCGCACGCGGTGCACCCGGTCACCGCGGTCCAGATGGAGTACTCGCTGTTCACCCGGGACGTCGAGGGGGAGATGCTGGACACCTGCCGGGAGCTGGGGGTGGCGCTGGTGGCGTACTCCCCGGTCGGGCGGGGGCTGCTCACCGGGGCGATCAGCGGTCGCGACCAGCTCGCCGCCGACGACTGGCGGGCCGGCGTGCCGCGCTTCGCCGAGGGCAACCTCGACGCCAACCTGCGGTTGGTCGCGGCGGTGCGCGCGCTGGCCGAGGAGATCGGCTGCACCCCGGCCCAGGCCGCGCTGGCCTGGCTGCTGGCCCAGGGCGAGGACATCCTGCCGATCCCCGGCACCAAACGGGTCCGCTACCTGGAGGAGAACGCCGCGGCGGCGGACATTCGGCTCACCCCGGAGCAGCGGGACCGGCTGGGCGCGGCGGTTCCCGCCGGCGCGGTGGCCGGCGAAAGGTATCCCGAGGCATCGATGCGGACGGTGGGGCACTAGCCCCCTGATCGGACACGGTGTCCGTCATCGGACACCGTGTCCGTCATCGGGCATTGCGGCCCGATGGGGCGCACGGCACGATGGCGCGGTGGATCACGCTCCGTTGTTGGCGGGCACCTTCTTCGACGACTGGGCGACCCGGCTGCGCGAGGGCGCCGAACGCCCCGTCGTCGGGATCCTGCTGCGCGGCAGCCACGCTCGACGGGCCGCCACCGCACACAGCGACGTGGACCTCGACGTGCTCGTCGCCGACGACGACCGGCCCGCCCCGCCCGCCCCGGGCACGACGGGCCGGTCCACCGACCGCACCCCGTACGCCGCGCGGCAGGCGTACCTGGTCGAGGTGGACGGCCGACTGGTGCACGTGTCGGTGGCCGCCCGCGACGTCCGCTCCTGGGTGGACCGGCTCGGCGAGCCGGCCGACTGGGCCTTCGGTCTCCCGGTCACCGCGCCGGTCCGGCTGCTCTGGGCGGAGGAGGGCTGGCGCCCCCGGATCGACCTGCCGGTGCTCTGCCAACCCGCCGACGAGCCCCGGCTGGAGGAGCTGGTGGCCACGCTGGGCAAGGTGGCCGGCACCCGCGCCACCGACGACCATCTCGGGGTACGCCTGGCCGCCGCCGACCTGGCCCGGCTCTGCCCCTCGGTGCTGCGGCTGGCCAACCCGAACGTCCGGGTGGTGTCCCGGCGGGCCGCCTTCGCCGCCGCCCTCGCGCTGCCGGTCGCCCCGCCCGGCTACCGCGACGACATGCTGCTCTGCCTCGGGCTGCGGC
>NZ_JAEVHN010000598.1:0-3744 GCF_016803375.1 Micromonospora sp. 4G55 | reverse complement strand
CCGCCGCCCCGGCGAAGAGGAACGCCCAGGGCACGCCGCCGGCGTGGTCCACGATCAGGCCGGCCACCGCGCCGCCGGCGCGCTCGCCGCCACCGACATGGTGACCACCCAGGTGTACGCCTCGTTCAGCATGCCGGCCGGGGCGATCCGCCCGACCAGGGTGTTCTCCAGGGTCAACGCGGGCGCGATGGTGGCGCCGCCGAGGACCAGCGCGACGCCCAGCGCGGCCGGGCCCGGCATCACCGCGAAGACGGCGAAGCTGGCGGCCACCGCGCCGAGCAGCCAGGCGAACTGTCGGGTCATGTTGGCCGACGGCTTGCGTACGCCGAACCAGAGGCCGCCCGCGGCGCTGCCGATGCCCCAGACGGCCAACAGCAGGCCGGCGAGGCTCTCCGGGTCGTCGGCGGTGGCGTTGCCGGCGAAGGCGGGCACGATCACCCCGGCGGCCCCGAACGCGATGCCGAGGCTGGCGACGCAGAGCAGCAGCGCGGGGAAGCCGCCCACCCGCAGCGGGCCGAGGCCCCTGGCGTGGTGCTCGCGCGGGTGCGGCTGCCAGCCGCGCATCACCCGCCCGAGCGCCACGGCGGCCGTGCCGACCAGGGTGACCAGGGCAGCGCCGACCAGCGCGGCAGCGGCGTCGGCGACGAGCACGAAGCCGGCCACCAGCAGTGGGCCGAGCACGAAGACGACCTCGAAGAGCGAGGTCTCGGCGGCCAGCGCGGTGTTGCGCAGGTGGTACCGCCCGGAGTTCGGGCCGGTGAGGTCGTTCCAGGCACCCCGGATCGCGGCGGTCAGCGGCGGGTAGGTCGCACCGGCGATCCCGGCGGCCAGGTAGATCAGGCCCAGGTTGCCGGCCCCGGACCGGCTGGCCCCGAGCAGCCCGAAGAGCGCGAGGGGATGGGCGACGGACGTGGCCAGCAGCACGGGGGTGGGGCCGACCCGGTCGGCGATCCGGCCGGCGACGGGGCTGAGGGCGGCACCGGAGAGGGCGTAGACGCCGCCGGCGACCGCGGCGAGCGAGTACCGCCCGGTCACCTGCGCGACGACGAGCAGCAGCGCCAGCGGGGTCATGCCGATCCCGAGCCGGCCGATGACGCCGAGGATCAGCAGCATCGGCGCGCCGGGGATCCGCCAGACGCCCAGGTACTGGCGCAGTGCGGCCACGGTCGACCTCCGAGGATGCAATGGGTGAGAGACGTTTCGACCCTAACGGCGGGCAGGACCGGACGGAACTGGTTTGTGCCCGGACACACCACTCCGCCCGCGTCCGGACCGGACGCGGGCGGAGGTGTCGGGTGGGGTCAGCGCTGGAACTGCACCGGGCCGCTGTTGGCGGCCAACTGCTCCAGTCGGGCGACCCGCTCCTCCATCCGGGGGTGGGTGGAGAAGAGCGCGGCGATGCCGCCGCCCCGCTTGAACGGGTTGTCGATCATCAGGTGGGCGGTGCTGGTCAGCTGACCCTGCGCGGGCAGCGGACGCGTCTGGGTACCCATGTGGATCTTCTTCAGGGCGCTGGCCAGGGCCAGCGGGTCCCGGGTGAGCTGGGCGCCGGAGGCGTCCGCCTGGAACTCCCGGCTCCGGCTGATCGCCAGCTGGATCACGGTGGCCGCGATCGGGCCGACGATCAGGGTGAGCAGCAGCACGGCCGGGTTCGGGGCGTCCTCGTCGTCGCCACCGCCCAGCGGGATGAACCAGGCGATGTTGGCCAGCGCGGTGATGATGCCGGCCAAACCGGCCGCCACGCTGGAGATGAGGATGTCCCGGTTGTAGACGTGCGACAGCTCGTGACCGATCACCCCGCGCAGCTCCCGGTAGTCCAGGATCTCCGTGATGCCCTGCGTGACGCAGACCGCCGCGTGGGCCGGGTTGCGCCCGGTCGCGAACGCGTTGGGCTGCCAGGTCGGGCTGACGTACAGGCGGGGCATCGGCTGCCGCGCCTCGGTGGCCAGCTCACGGACCATCCGGTACAGCTCGGGGAATTCGGCCTCGCTGACCGGTTGCGCCCGCATCGAGCGCAGCGCCAGCTTGTCCGAGAAGAAGTAGGACACACCGTTCATCAGCAACGAAACGACGACGGCGATGACGAGGCCGCCGCTGCCGCCGAACCAGTAGCCGACCGCGAGGATCAGCGAGGTCAACAGGCCGAGCAGCGCTGCGGTCTTCAGACGGTTGTGATGCACGATCGCTCCTTCGGTGCGCGGGTCGCGCGGGACCCGCTGACCGGTCCAACGTCACCGGTACCCGTCAACCATCCTGCTCATGACTGTGAGTTGGCTGGAGATCGCTGTGGGCGCGCTGCGAGCGCCGCCTCGCGCGCTCTGCGGCGTGTCGCGGCATCCCTCGGCCGGGACACCGCGGCTCGCCGCAAACCGCTCGACCAGCGTGCAAGGGCGCGCGGGAGTCGAAACCGTGCGGGCGGTGGCGAAAGGGGTGGGGGCTGCCAGGCCCGGCAGCCAGGAGAAGAGGGTCAGCGAGCGGCGAGGTCGAGGACGAGCTGCGGGGCGAAACCGACCACCACGGCCAGCGCGGTGGCCAGGGCCAGCGCGGTGGTGACCGTCCAGGCCACCTGGCCGCCGGCGGCCGGCACCCCGCCTTCCTCGCCGGATCGGTCGTCCCGGGCGTCGCCGGCGTACAGGGTGGCGGCGAGGCGCAGGTAGTAGGCCAGCCCGATCACCGCGTTGACCGCCACCACCAGGGCCAGCCAGCCGGCGCCGCCGGTCAGCAGCGACCGGACCACGGTGACCTTGGCGAAGAGACCGGCCAGTCCCGGCGGCAGGCCGGCCAGGCCGATCAGCGCCAGCGCGAGGGCCGCCGCCACCCACGGGTGTCGGCGGGCCGATCCGCGCAGGTCGTCGACGGTGCCGCCGTCCGCGCCGGCTGGGCGCAACGCCACCAGCGCCGCGAAGGCCGCCAGCTCCAGCAGCACGAAGAACACCGCGTACGCGACCGCCGCGGCGTACGCCTCCGCCCGGGCCTCGTCGGTGCGCCCGGCGGCCAGCGCCAACGCGCCCAGCGGGGCCAGGATGTAGCCGGCCTGGGCCACCGACGACCAGGCGAGCAGTCGGACCGTACGCCGCTGGCGCAGCGCCACCAGGTTGCCGACCGTCATGGTCAGCACCGCGAGCAGGGCGAGCACCGGGCCGGTGACGTCGGCCGGCAGCGCGCGCTGCACCACGGCGAGCAGGGCCACCACCCCGCCCAGCTTGGAGGCGGTGGAGAGGTACGCGGCCACCGGCAGCGGCGCGCCGTCGTAGGTGGCCGGCGCCCAGGCGTGGAACGGCACCGCCGCCACCTTGAACGCCAGCCCGAGCACCACCAGCGCGACGGCGGCGGTGGCCAGCGGCAGGTCGAGCAGTTCCGGGCGGTCGCCGAGAATCGCGCCCAGCCGGTCCAGGTGCAGCCCGCCGGTGACCGCGTAGAGCAGCGCCGCGCCGAGCAGGGTCAGCGTGGTCGCGACCACGCTGACCACGAAGAAGGTGACCGCCGCCTCGGCGCTGGCCAGGCTGCCCCGACGCAGCCCGACCAGCACGTACAGCGGCAGGGTGAGCGTCTCCAGCGCGACGATCAGAGTGATCAGGTCACCGGCGGCACCGAGCACCACGCCACCGGTCATCGAGCAGGCGAGCAGGAAGCAGAACTCCCCCGGCGGTGTCGACCCGCCGCGCAGCAGCGGCCCGGAGAGCCCGAGCACCCCGAGGGTGAGCAGGGCGAAGACGGCGGCGACCAGGGCCGCCCGGCCGTCCA
>NZ_JAEVHN010000597.1:0-3757 GCF_016803375.1 Micromonospora sp. 4G55 | reverse complement strand
GTGTCGACTTGCACCACACTGGTCAAGGGCTGCCGCGCGCTGACCTTCACCTACGCCAACGCCACGACCGCCACCGGCTTTGCCGACGGCACCTGGGGTGACTTTCTGGGTCGGGTCAAGCAAATCTCCTACACCGCCTGGGGCGCTCTCCCTCGCCGCCGCCGCCGGGTTCGGCCTGCCCGTCGGCAGGAGCCGACGCTGCGCGTCGAGGCGCCCCGACCGCACTTTCCGACGGCCCGTACGTGGTGGTGCACCCGGGGGCGTCGGTGCCGGCCCGGGCCTGCCCGCCCGAGCGGTGGGTGGAGATCGTGGCCAGGCTTACCGCGAGCGGCCATCGGGTAGTGGTCACCGGGGGGCCGGCCGAGACCGTGCTGACCTCCCGGGTCGCCGCCGCCGGGGGCACGACCTCGGCGGGCGCACCGGCCTGGCCGAGCTGGCCGGGGTCCTCGCCGGAGCGAGCTGCGTGGTGGTCGGCAACACCGGCCCCGCCCACCTCGCCGCCGCCGTCGGCGTACCCGTCGTCAGCCTCTTCGCGCCCACCGTCCCCTTCGGCCAGTGGGCGCCCTACCGGGTGCCGCTGGTCCGACTCGGCGACGCCGCCGCGCCCTGCCGGGACAGCCGGGCCACCCGCTGCCCGGTACCCGGCCACCCCTGCCTCACCGCCGGGGTCGACCCGGCCGAGGTGGTCGCCGCGGTCCGCCTGCTCGCCACCGGATTCCGACGCTGAAGGAGGGTCATGAACGTCCTGCTCTGGCACGTGCACGGCTCCTGGACCACGTCCTTCGTGCACGGCAGGCACCGCTACCTGGTGCCGGTCACCCCCGACCGCGACCCGTACGGGCTGGGTCGGGCCCGCACCTATTCCTGGCCGGAGAGCGCGGTCGAGGTGACCCCCGAGGAACTGGCCGACGCCGACGTGGACGTGGTCGTGCTGCAACGCCCCGAGGAGCTGGAGCTGGCCGAACGCTGGCTGCGCCGGCGGCCGGGGCGGGACCTGCCGGCGATCTACGTCGAGCACAACACCCCCAAGGGCGACGTGCCCACTACCCGCCACCCGATGGCCGACCGGGACGACCTGCTGCTCACCCACGTCACCCACTTCAACGAGCTGTTCTGGGACAACGGCGGCACCCGCACCGCCGTCGTCGAGCACGGCATCGTGCCGCCGAGGGTGGAGTGGACCGGCGAGCTGGACCGGCTCGCCGTGGTGACGAACGAACCCGTCCGGCGCTGGCGGGTCACCGGCACCGACCTGATGCCCCGCTTCGCCGAGGTCGCCCCGCTGGACGTCTTCGGCATGGGGGTGACCGGGCTGGCCGACCGGCTCGGGCTGCCCGGGCAACGCCTGGCCAGCCACGACGACCTGCCGCAGGACGTCATGCACACGGAGGTGGCCCGGCGGCGGGCGTACCTGCACCTGTGCCGGTGGACGTCGCTGGGGCTGAGCCTGATCGAGGCCATGACGATCGGCATGCCGGTCGTCGCGCTGGCCACCACCGAGGCCGTGGACGCGGTGCCGCCCGACGCGGGAGTGCTCTCCACCCGGGTCGACACGCTCGTCGAGGCGGCCCGCTGGCTGACGGAGGACCGCGACGCCGCGTACCGGTTGGGTGCGCGGGCGCGGGAGGTGACGAAGGAACGCTTCGGGCTCGACCGGTTCCTCGCCGACTGGGACCGGATCCTTGAGGAGGAAACATGCGCATCGCGATGATCTCGGAGCACGCCAGCCCGCTCGCCGTCCTCGGCGAGGAGGACGCGGGCGGGCAGAACACGCACGTCGCCGAACTGGCGGCGGCCCTGGTCGGCGAGGGGCACGACGTGCGCGTCTACACCCGTCGGGACGCGGTCGACCTGCCCGACGTGGTCGACGCCGCCGCCGGCTACCAGGTGCGCCACGTGCCCGCCGGGCCGGCGCAGCGGGTGCCCAAGGACGAGCTGCTGCCGTACATGGGCGAGTTCGGGCGGTGGATGGCCGAACAGTGGGGCGAGCCGGGCTGGCGGCCGGACGTGGCGCACGCCCACTTCTGGATGAGCGGCCTGGCCACCCTGCACGCCGGCCGGCGCACCAACACCCCGGTGGTGCTGACGTACCACGCGCTGGGCTCGGTGAAGCGCCGCCACCAGGGGACCCGGGACACCAGTCCACCGGGCCGGGTCGGCTACGAACGGGCGCTGGGCCGGGCCGCCGACCGGGTGATCGTCCAGTGCCAGGACGAGATCGGCGAGCTGGTCCGGCTGGGCGTGCCGCGGTCGAGGATGGCGCTGGTCCCGTCCGGGGTGAACGAGGAGATGTTCCGTCCGGAGGGACCGGTCGCGCCCCGCGACCCGGCCCGCCCGCGCATCCTCACCGTCGGCCGGATGGTGGAGCGCAAGGGCTTCCAGGACGTCATCCGGGCGCTGCCGGCGGTGCCGGAGGCCGAGTGCGTGGTGGTCGGCGGCCCGGCGGCCGAGCTGCTGCCCGCCGACAGCTTCGCCCGCCGGCTGGGCGCGCTCGCCGAGTCCTGCGGGGTCGCCGACCGGGTCAAGCTGGTCGGCGCGGTCCCGCGCGAGGAGATGGCCGCCTGGTACCGCTCCGCCGACGTGCTCGTGGCCGCCCCCTGGTACGAGCCGTTCGGGCTCACCCCGCTGGAGGGGATGGCCTGCGGCGTGCCGGTGATCGGCAGAACGTGGGCGGCATCGTCGACACGGTGGTCGACGGACTGACCGGTGATCTGGTGCCGCCGCGCGACCCGCGCGCGCTGGGCACCGCGATCCGCCGGCTGCTCGCCGACCGGGTGCGCCGGTTCGCGTACGCCACGGCGGCGCTGGACCGCATCCGCAGCCGCTACTCCTGGAAGCGCTGCGCCGAGCAGCTGAGCGCGGTCTACGCCACGGTCAGCACGGTCGGTCGAGTCGCCCCGGCGGTGGCCTGATGAACGACGCGATGTCCGCCCTCGACGGGCACCTGTCCGGGCTGGCCGCCGCGCTGCTGCCGTACCGGCGGACCGCCGAGCGGCTGGCCGGCTGGGGCACCCAGCTGGCCTGGACGTTGGCCACCGGCGGCCGGCTGCTGGCGGCCGGCAACGGCGGCAGCGCCGCCGAGGCCCAGCACCTCACCGCCGAACTGGTCGGCAAGCTGCGCGACGACCGGGAGCCCTACTCGGCGATCGCGCTGCACGCCGAGACGTCGTCGCTGACCGCGATCGGCAACGACTACGGCTACGACGAGGTCTTCGCCCGCCAGGTGCGCGCCCACGGCCGGGAGAACGACATCCTGCTGCTGATGTCGACCAGCGGCACCAGCACCAACCTGCTGCGGGCGGTGGAGGCGGCCCGGGAGGTCGGGGTGCGCTGCTGGGCGTTCACCGGTCCCGCGCCGAACCCGCTGGCCGAGGTCTGCGACGACGTGCTCGCGGTGCCCTCGCCGGACAGTCAGGTGGTGCAGGAGCTGCACCTGGTCTCGCTGCACCTGCTCGGCGAGTACGTCGACGAGGCGCTGCCGCTGGTCCGCCAGCTGCCGCGTACGCCGCGGCAGCGGACCGTCGAGTTCACCGGCCGGCTCCCCCGGCGGCGCCGACGCACCCCGCCCTCGCCGCCGCCGCCCCGGGATCAACCGGCACGCCCTCAACGGCCACACCACCAATGGACACGCCGCCAACGGACACGGCGCCAACGGGCACGGGCCGAACGGGCACGGGTCGAGCCGCCGCGGGTGCCCGTCGTGAGCCGGCCACTGGTGGTCGTCGGCGACGCCCTGCTCGACCGGGACGTCGAGGGC
>NZ_JAEVHN010000596.1:0-3758 GCF_016803375.1 Micromonospora sp. 4G55 | reverse complement strand
CGCGACCGGGCGACCGACCCCGAACTGCGCACCATGGTCGCCGCCATCGAGGTGACCGAGGCCGACGAGCTGGCCACCATGCGGGCCTGGCTGCGCGACCGCGGGCTCGGCGGACACCACGCTCGGCACCCTCGACGTGCTGTACCTGACCATGATGGTGGGCCCACACCGAGCACGACGACTCGGAGATCGTCCGGCTGGGGCCGCGACCGGGCGACCGACCCCGAACTGCGCACCATGGTCGCCGCCATCGAGGTGACCGAGGCCGACGAGCTGGCCACCATGCGGGCCTGGCTGCGCGACGCCGGTCCGGCCGCGACCGCCGGGCGGCACGACCACACCGGTCACCTCGCCGCCCCGGCGGACCTCGCGCGCCTGCGGAGCGCCCCGGCCGGCCAGGTCGACGCCGTGCTGCGCGAGTTGCTCGGCAGCCACCAGCAGGCGGCCGCCGACCTGTCCCGGGCGCACCTGGCGACCGCGACCAGCCCACAGGTACGCGAACTGGCCACGCGGGTCGAGCAGTCGCGTACCGCGGAGGTGCGACTCCTGACGGCGCCGGCGGCCGGCCGGCGGTAGGCGACGACGCCGCCGCCCGCCGGGCGCGGCCCGGCGGGTCAGGCGTCGGAGCGCGGTTCCAGCCGGATCGACAGCGAGTTGACGCAGTGCCGGGTGTCCTTCGGGGTGAAGTGCTCGCCGTGGAAGACGTGCCCGAGGTGGCTGTCGCAGCGCGCGCAGCGGATCTCGGTGCGGCTCATGCCGAGGGTGCGGTCCTCGATCTCCTTGACCCGGCCGGGGATGGCGTCGTCGAAGCTCGGCCAGCCGCAGTGCGAGTCGAACTTGGTGTCACTGGAGAAGAGTTCCAGGCCACAGGCCCGGCAGTGGTAGACGCCGGGGGTCTTCGTGTCGACGTACTCGCCCGTCCACGGTGGCTCGGTGCCGGCCTCGCGCAGCACCCGAAACTCCTGCGGGCTCAACCGGACCCGCCACTCTTCCTCGGTGCGGGGCAGTTCGTTCTTGTCAAGACTCACCCGCCAACGGTACGTCGGATGTCGGGGGCGTCGCATATGGTCGCGGAATGGGCGGCTCCTCGAAGGCGACGGTGACCGAGATCGAGGTCGCCGGGCACACCGTCCGGCTGACCAGCCCCGACCGGGTGATCTTCCCCGGCCGCGGCTTCACCAAGGCGGACGTCTTCCACTACTACCTGGCGGTCGGCGACGGGATCATGCGCGCCCTGCGGGACCGCCCCACCACGCTCCAGCGCTTCCCCGAGGGCATCGAGGGGGAGATGTTCTTCCAGAAGCGGGTGCCGACCCGGGGCGTCCCGCCGTGGGTGCGCACGGCGAAGATCAGCTTCCCCAGTGGGCGCAGCGCCGACGAGCTCTGCCCGGCCGACCTCGCCCACGTGGCCTGGGCCGCCCAGATGGGCACCATCGTCTTCCATCCCTGGCCGGTGCGGGCCGCCGACGTGGACCGCCCCGACGAGCTGCGCGTCGACCTCGACCCGCAGCCCGGCACCGACTTCGCCGACGCGGCGACCGCGGCCGGCGAGGTGCGCGCGCTCCTGGCCGAGTTGGGTGCGACCGGCTGGCCGAAGACCTCCGGCGGCCGGGGCGTACACGTCTACCTGCGCATCGAGCCCCGCTGGACGTTCACCGAGGTGCGCCGGGCCACCATCGCGCTCGCCCGCGAGCTGGAGCGCCGCCGCCCCGACCTGGTCACCACCGCCTGGTGGAAGGAGGAGCGGGGCCGGCGGGTGTTCGTCGACTACAACCAGATGGCCCGGGACCGCACCATCGCCTGCGCCTACTCGCTGCGCGCCAACGCCCGCGCCACCGTCTCCACCCCGGTCACCTGGGACGAGCTGCCCGACGTCGAACCGGACGACTTCGACCTGCGCAGCGTGCCCGCCCGGCTCGCCGAGCGGGGCGACCCGCACGCGGGCATCGACGACGCCCCGTTCGACCTCACTCCGCTGCTGGAATGGGCCGAGCGGGACGCGGCCGCTGGCCAGGGCGACATGCCGTACCCGCCGGACCACCCGAAGATGCCGGGGGAGCCGAAGCGGGTGCAGCCGAGCCGGGCGAAGCGCGAGCCCGACGAGCCCGCCTGACCGGGTGCTGGGCCGGGCCTTCACTACGTATGCCGCCGGGCCGTCCACGCCAGGAACCTGTCGAACAGGTCCGCCGGTGACGGGGCCGGGTTCGGGCTGAGCTTGATCAGGTCGGCGGTGGCGTCGAAGAGGCAGCCCGCCATGTAGACCGAGAGGGCCACCGGATCCCGGCGGTACTCCATGCCCAGCAGCAGCCGCGCCGGCGGGCACGGCCAGGCGGCGGCGCACACCCGGCACAACCAGAGCGGCCGCATCGGCACGTGCGGACGGACCGCCCGCCGCTGACGGTCGGGTACAGCGGAGGTGTGGGGCGTAGCCATACCCTCATGCTGACCGACTCCGTTGTCTACGTCAACAGACACCGTAGTTGTCGCCGTCTGGCGACTGTGCCGCTGTCATCGTCAACGTGTGGAGCTTGTCGGCGTGTCGGAGATTCGGGAGATGCTCGGTGGCGTCTCGCGGCAGCGCGCGTCCGTGATCGCCAATCAACGGAACTTCCCGGAGCCGATCGCCGTCCTGGCCATGGGCAAGATCTGGCGGAAGTCCGACGTCGAAAAGTGGATCAAGCAGCACCGGCCGGATTCACTGGCCGACTGAGCGCCCGCCGTCAGCGCTGCCCGGCCATCGCCTCCACCGCCTCCTTTGCGGTCTTCAGGTCCGCGCCGGTCGCCGCCCGGTACGCCTTGATGGCCTTGATCTTCTCGCCCCGGGCCAGGTGCTCGCGGACCCCGGGCAGCGCCGGGCCGTCGTCCACCACGCCGAGGTGGTCCATCACCAGCTGGAGTCGGCGTTCGATCTCCGTCAGCCGGGCCGCCGTGCCGTCCCGCCGGGCCGGGACGGACAGTTGCGCGCCGAGCAGCGCCACGACGAGCAGCAGCAGGACGACGAGGGTGGCTTCCATGCCGGTGATCCAAGCAGATCGACGTCCGGCACACTGGCCGGCATGACCTCCACCTCGGGCGTGGTCCGGCGACTGGTCGGCGTCTACCACGCCGACGGCGGGCTGCGCGGCGAACTGGCGTACCTGGTCGGCAAGGTGCGGGGAACCACCTCGTGCGCGCTGTGCGACGTCACCCACCACGGTCTGGGTCGCAAGCGGGAGTGGCGCGACCTCCTGCCGGCGCTGGGCGTGCCGGTGGAACTGGTGCACCTCAACGAGCGCAGCCCGGCGGTCCGGGCGGCCAGCGAGGGTCGTACCCCCTGCGTGCTGGCGGTGACCGACGGCGGCCCGGTGGTGCTGCTCGGCCCGGACGAGCTGGCCGCCCTGGACGGCAGGGTGGCCCGCTTCGCCGAGGCGCTGCGCGCGGCCGCACGCGGGCGGCCTGCGCTGGGACGGGGTCGGATAACGATCATGTAAAGGGCGCGAACCTTTTCCGGCCCGTACCCGCTCTTCCTGGTCACCGGCCCAGCGAGGGCCCCCCGGGGGAGGCGTACGGATGAAGCTGGTGTGGAGGCGGGCCCGCGAGGCGCGGGGCCTGCTGCTGGCGGCGGCGGTCGCCGCGTTGGTCGCCGTCGCGCTGGTCACCGGGCTGTCCGACTACAACCAGTGCTGGCGGTGACCGACGGCGGCCCGGTGGTGCTGCTCGGCCCGGACGAGCTGGCCGCCCTGGACGGCAGGGTGGCCCGCTTCGCCGAGGCGCTGCGC
>NZ_JAEVHN010000595.1:0-3774 GCF_016803375.1 Micromonospora sp. 4G55 | reverse complement strand
GTACCACGTCACCCGGCGCCACCGGGCCGACCTCCGGTGCGGAGGACGGTGAATGGGCAGGGCCCCCGGTGCGGGGGCCCTGCCCATGTCCGGCGGCCGCCCCCGTCACGGCGAATCAGGAACCCGCCACGGCGACCCAGGAACGCCGCCACGGCGAGCCACGGAGCAACCCGCCACGGCGAGCCGCACAGGAACGCCGTCCGGGTCAGCCGAAGAAGAACCCGGCCCGGCGGTGACCCGAGACGCAGAACCGGTTCCCCTCGGTGTCGGCGAGCACGACGTAGGGCAGCCGGCCCGGTTCCGGCTCGGCCGGGTAGTGCGGCCAGTCGACCCGTTGCGCGCCGAGCGCGACCAGCCGCGCCACCTCCTCGTCGAGGTCGCGGTCCCCCGCGTCCAGGTCGAGGTGGACGCGGGGGAACTGGGCCACCGGGCTGTCGCTGACGTCCATCGCGATCGCCGCGCCGGGCTCCCCGGGTGGCGGCTCGACCACGATCCAGTCGTCGCCGTCGTGGCGCGGCGGCCGACGCACGTAGCCCAGGGCGGCGGCCCAGAACCGGCCGGCGCGGCGGTCGTCGGTCACGCCCAGCGAGATCTGCTCGATCCGTGCCATCGACCGAGGCTAGCGTCGCCTCAGGTGGCCGGGTAGCTGCTGTAGTCCGGGAAGTTGCCGTAGAGCCGGCCGTCGCCGCCCTGGGTGACCGCCTGCACCAGCAGGTCGCCGCCGACGAAGGCGCCCTTCCAGGAGGCGCCCCGGCCGCCGAACGGCTCCTCCCGGTCGCCCCGGGAACGCGGCTTGTTGATGCCCACCTTGAACGCCTGGAGGTCCACCGCGAGCTTGCCGGCCAGCTCCTCGTCGTCGCAGGCCAGCGAGGCCACCAGCGCGCCGTTGGAGGCGTTCATGGCGGCGAGCAGCTCGTCGGTGGTGTCCACCACGACGATGGTGTCGACCGGGCCGAAGGGCTCGGCGTGCATCAGCCGGGACCGGCCGGGCGGGGCGAGCAGCACCGCCGGCGCCACGTACGCCGAGGTGTCCTGCCCGTCGAGGAAGGGCGCGCCGTCGAGCTTGCCGCGGTGCAGCGGTACGGCGCCGCCGCGTACCGCCTCGTCGACCTTGCGGCGCAGCTCGTCGGCCTTGGCGGCGCTGATCAGCGGGCCGAAGTCCAGCTCGGGCAGCGGGTCGCCGGCCTGCCAGGTCTCGTTCACCGCCAGTGGGTGTCCGAACCGGACCGAGCGCACCACGGGCAGGTACATGTCGAGGAACTCGTCGACCAGGTCACGCTGGACCACGAACCGGGGGTACGCGGTGCAGCGCTGCTTGCCGTACTCGAAGCCCTTCTTCAGGTGCGCGGCGAGCAGGTCCCACTGGGAGAAGTTCCAGACGCCCCAGGCGTTGAGGCCCTCCTGCTCGATGAAGTGCCGCTTGTCGGTGTCCAGCAGGGCGGCGGCCACCTTGCCGCCGTTGGACCGCCCGCCGACGAACGCGACGGCGCCGATCTCGGGCGCCCGGACGAGCACCTCGGAGAGTTCCTCGCCGCTGCCGGAGAGCAGCGTGGCGGGGAGCCCGGCGCGGCGCATCAGGGCGTGCGCCACGGTCAGGCAGACCGCGCCGCCCTGCGACGGGGTCTTGGCGATGACCGCGTTGCCGGCGAGCAGCTGCACCAGCTCGGCATGGACCAAGACGCTCATCGGGTAGTTCCACGAGGCGATGTTGCTGACCGGGCCGGGCAGCGGCTCGCGACCGCCGGCCAGCATCCGGTCGATCTCCTCGACGTACCAGCGGACGCCGTCCAGCGCCCGGTCGACGTCGGCGCAGGCCAGCCGCCAGGGCTTGCCGATCTCCCAGACCAGCAGCATGGCCAGCAGGTCGCGGTGCGCGGTGAGGGCGTCCAGCGCCTCGCCGACCCGCGCCTTGCGCTCGGCGAGCGGGGTCGCCGCCCAGTCGCGGTGCGCGGTGGCGGCGTGGGCGACCGCGGCGCGCGCGGTCTCGGCGTCCAACCGGGGCAGGTTGACCAGGACGGTGTTGTCGACCGGCGTGCGCACCGCGCTCGGCGTGCCGACCGCCTGCCACTGCCCGGAGACCAGGTTGTGCAGGGTGGTGACGCCGTCGACCTCGGGCCCGAAGGCCTCCGGTGCCGCGGCCGCCGCGCGGGCGAGCGTGTCGGACCAGGCGGTACCGTCGGCGAGTCGTAGAGCCATCGCATTCTCCTCAGGGTCGACCGGGGGAGCGGCGGCGTCGACGGCACCGCTGGTGTCGCGTACTGTCCCGCGCCGGAAAGCGGCGCGGCAACAGTACGTTCGTATGCCGGAACGCGAGGCCCGCGCCGGATCGGTCCTGACGCGACCGTCCGGCCCGAGCAGCCAGGCCTTGACCTGCGCGTACGCGGACAACGCATTCACATGTCTCGATTATGTGATGAATCTCCGGGCGACGTCGACCGGGTTACCCGTCAGTACGCACGGACGCCGCGGACGGATCAACGCCCGGCCGAACCGGTGCGCAAACGGCGACCGGCCGCCGGACGAGAAGTCCGGCGGCCGGTCGGGCGCTGAGTCAGATCAGCTGGTGAAGGTGATGTTGTCGCGCCGACGGCGCAGCATCAGCAGCACGCCGCCGCCGATCAGGACGAGGCCGCCCAGCGCGATGCTGCCGGTGGCCACGCCGGTCATCGGCAGGTCGCCCCCGTTGCTGCCGCCGTTGCCGCCCGTGCCCTGCGACGGCGAGCCGGAGGTCGACGGCGTGCCCGACTCCGACGGCGAGCCCGACTCCGTCGGGGTAACCGAGCTGGTCGGGGAGGTCGACTCGGACGGGGAGCCGGACGGCTGCGGCGACTCGGAGGTCGTCGGCGTGGGGCTCGGCGACTGCGTCGGGGCGGTGCCGGCGCAGGCGTGGCTCAGGTTGAACATGTCCGCCTGGCCGCTGATCGTGGCGGTGCCGTCGACCAGCGTCCACCGGCCGGGGTGAAGAGGTAGGCGTGGATCATCCGGTCGGTGTTCCCGGCCGGGTAGAGGTGGTCCGGGTAGGCGTCGGTGCTGTCGGGCACCTTCACCGTCACCGTGTTGGTGCCGTCGCTGAAGGTCAGGGTCAGCGTCTCGAAGCCGCCGGACTCGGCGCCGCCGGGGAGCACGAAGTGCCAGCCGTCCTGGCCGGGCGTGCGGCCGATGAAGCGCTCGTCTTCGCACTCCTGCTTGGCGTCGGCCGCCGTCGAGCCCTTGTGGGCGGGGTTGAGTGGGGCCGTGCTGCTGGCCCAGGCCGGGGCGGCGAAGGCGAGGCAGGCCGTGGCGGCGGTCGCGGTGAGAGCCGCGCGCGCCACGTACCGACGCTGGGGCATGAGTATTCCTCCGGGATCGGTAGAGGGGACGGCACATGATCCCATAGACGGCATCGAATTGCGACATCGGGCGAACGGCCTGAGCTGGGACGACGTGGCGGATCGGATCCGTGAATCCGGTCAAGTTTTCCGCCGTTCGCGGCGTGTCGATGTAACGCGGACGGGACTGTGGACGCTCCGCCCGCCACCGTCCGGCCTTCACAAAAGGCCCGATCGGCAGTTTACATTGTCGTTCATCCATGGGAGCGCTCCCGCATCCTCGATGGCCACCCCACCACCCACAGCCGCCGGCGCGCGCGCCCACGCCCCTCGACATCCGTCCCCGTCGGGCGTGCGCCGCCGGTGGCGCCCACCCGACAGGAGTACCGCCATGCAGCACCCGTACCGGCCCCGCCGGCCGGTCCGCGGCCGGCTCCGCCGCCTGCTCGCCGTCGCCGCCGCGCTG
>NZ_JAEVHN010000594.1:0-3795 GCF_016803375.1 Micromonospora sp. 4G55 | reverse complement strand
CTCCGGTCGCGACCGCGCGGCTCGACCGGGGCCGACTCCGCGCGCTCACCGGCGCACCGCCGGGCCGAGTCGGCTGTGCCGGGGGCGGCGCCAGGCGCCGGTGCCGGCCTCGATGAAGCGGGTCAGCAGGCGGGCGTCGTAGCCGACCCGCAGCAACTGGTCGCGGATGCGTTCCGGCAGGTGGCGGGGGACGGCCCGGCCGTCCGGGCCGGGGCCGAAGACGCTGGTGGTGACGATCCGGTTGCCCTCGCCGACCCCGATCACCTCCTCCACGTGGGAGACGAACCGGTGCTTGCGCCCGCCGATCGCGGTCTCGTCCTCGACGGTCACGTAGACGATCAGGTCGAGGGCGTTGCCGGCCATCCGGCGGGCCTGGTCGACCGTCATCTCCCGGCCGTGGGCCAGCGCCAGCTCGATGATCCGCTCGCTCACCCCGGCCGGGGTACGGGCGTGGATGGTGCACATCGAGCCGCGGCTGGTGGTCATCGCCTGGAGCATCGGCACGATCTCCCGGGACCGGACCTCGCCGACGATGATCCGCAGCACGCCCATCCGCAGCGACACCGGGATCAGGTCGGCGATGCTCACCTCACCCGCCGGTCGCCCGTCCATCCCGCGCTCGCCGTGCCCCTCGCGGGACTCGAAGCTCATCACCGCCCGGTGCTTGCGGCCCCGGCGGGCCGGCAGCAGCTCCCGGCTCTCCTCCAGCAGCACGTACGGCTCGTCGGGCGGGATCTCGTCCATCAGCGCCCGGATGACCGTCGTCTTTCCCGCTCCGGCCAGCCCGGCGACCATGATGTTGAGCCCGGCCCGCATGGACGCGCGCAGGAAGTCGCGCAGCAGCGGGTCGATCATCTCGTCCAGGTCGGGGCGGGAGCCGGCGATCTCCTCCAGGCTGACGTCCAGCGTGTTGTGCTTGCGGATCACCGCGTACGGGCGGTGGCTGACCAGGAACACCGCCGCGAGGCGGCTGCCGTCGGGCAGTTGCAGGTCGAGCGTCGGCTTGGACGTCGACAGGGACCGCTCGGTCGCGCCGGCCCGGCGGGCCGCCGCCTGGAGGATCTCCACCAGCTCGTCGTCGCTGTCGGCGATCGGCTCGACCCAGTCGACGCCCCCACCGTGCCGGGTGATGCGCACCTGGTCGCAGCCGAGGATGTGCACCTCCTCGATGGTGTGGTCGACCAGCAGCGTCTGGAGCCGGCCCAGCCCCACCAGCTCGGCGGTGACCTGGTCGAGCAGGATCCGCTCCTCGTCGGCGGCCATCGGGGTGCCGGCCCGGCGCACCGAGTCGGCGTACCCGGAGACCACGGCGACCGCGAGCCGGGCCCGCTCGACCTCCTCGGCGTTGGCGTCGAACTCCCGGCCGCGCTGCCACTGGGTGAGCCGTTCGCTCAGTTCCCGGCGCAGTTCGCGGACCACCGCGAAGTCCACCCGCGGTCGCGGCGGCGGGGTGGGCGGGGGTGGCGCGACGGGCGGCGCCGGCTGGTGGTGCCGGCCGTTCACCGGGGGCAGCGGCGGCATCGTCGAGGTCGCCGCCGGCTGCTGACGCGGGTCGTGGGAGACCGGCTCAAACCGCATGACGTGCCTCCCCGGGCGGCTCACACCACATCCGGCACCTCCTGGGCGGCGGGCCAGGCCAACCGGGCCCGGCGGCGGTCCAGCAGCGCCCGGACCGGCACCTCCAGCGCGCCGGCCGCGCGCATCAACGGCCGCCCGGCGCGTACGGTGCCGCCGAGGCTGAGCACCTCGGCGGTACGCGGGTCCGCCGGCAGGGTGGCGATCACCGGTACCCGCAGCGCCTTGCTGATCTCGCCCTTGCCGTGCCCGTCGCCGACCACCAGCAGCCGCAGCGTGCCCGGGGGCACCCGGTGCTCGGTGAAGTCCCGCTCGATCGCCCGGATCATCGACCGGGTGGCGGAGAGGTCGGGCAGCTGCGCCCGGGTTACCAGCAGCACCACCGCCGCGGCCCGCAGCACCGGCCACGGTGGACCGGCCACCTGGAGTCGCCCACAGTCGACGATCACGTCGTACGGCGGCTGGCCCTTTTCCAGGCTGCCGAAGAAGTCGGCGAACCGCTGCCAGAGCGGGCTGACGCTGCCCGCCTGGGCCGGGTCGACCACGCCCGGCAGCAGCAGCCGTTCCCGCCGCGGCGCGTCCAGGTCGACCAGCTGCGACCAGAAGGCGCTCTCCAGGTTGCCGTCGCGCAGCTCGCCGACGGCCAGTTCGCCGATGCCCCGGGGACCGTCCAGCGCGCCGCCGAGGTAGCCGGCGAGGATGGTGCCGCCGGCCGGGTCGCACTCGGCCAGCACCAGCCGCCGGTGCCAGCTCAGCGCGCAGGCCAGCGCGGTGGTGGTGACCCCGGGCGACCCCTTCGCCGAGACCAGCGCGATGATCGCCATCAGGCCGCCTCGACCAGCACCAGGGCGATCCGCTCCTGGGCGGCCAGCACCACCACGGCCGGCACGTCCCGGACGGGCAGCGCCACGTAGACCACCACGTCGTCGTTCTCCGGGGTGGCCGTGTCGATCACCGTGCCGGTGAACCGGGTGCCCGGCGCCTGGCTGTCGTCGTTGTCGGCGGGGGTGCTGACCAGCAGCACCTTGTCGCCGGGATGGAGCTTGCGGGCGGGCACCTGGGTCTGCTTCAAGCCGAGCGCGATCTGCTGCTGCCCCTCGCCGAGCAGCGGGGCGTCGGTGAGCTGCCCCATGGTCAGCAGCGTGCCGGGGGTGAGCGACACCGCCGCCCGCTTCCCGACCACCTCGTCGAGCTTGCCGGCCGGTACCGGGGACAGCCCGGCCCCGCCGGAGACCTGCACGCTGACCAGGTCGTCGGCGCTGAGCTGCGGCCGACCTCGACCGGGCGGGCGACCGCCAGGTAGCTGCCGGTGGCCCGGACCGAGGTGACCGCGAAGGCCGCGCCGAGGCCGCCCAACGCGATCAGCAGCACCGCCAGCCCCAGCAGGCCGGGACGGGTTCGGCGCTGGCGGAGCACCTTCGGCGGGGCGACCGGCGCGTCGACCGGGGTGCCGTTGCGGGTGACCAGGCTCATCGGGTAACCACCTGAAGCTCGTCGATCTCGATCAGAGTCGTTCCGCTGGTCCGGGTCTGGGCGATCACGCCGCTCTCGCCGCCGCCGCGCCAGGTCACCGACCAGTACGTGGTGGCGCTGACCCGGTAGGTGCCGGCCTTCGGGTAGCCGGAGTCGTAGCCGCAGTCCGGCGAGGTCTTCCCGGCGCGGCGCCCCTTCGGGTCGTACGGGGTGCCCTCGTCGGCGCAGGTGACCTTGACGCCGTTGCCCATGGTCCAGACGATCCGGTCGACCTTGGCGGTGATGTCCACCCGCAGGCCGCGGTCGGAGTCCCAGGCGTGGATCGGGCCGAAGTAGTTCCGGCCCGGGCTGGCCCACATCCAGACCGGCAGGCCGACCAGGCCGGGGCCGGTGTTGCGGCGGGGCGCCACCGCGATCCGGGGCGGCAGCAGCGAGATCGACGCCAGGACCCGCCGGGCCAGTTCCTCCGGGTCGGGCGGCGTGCCGAACCCGGGTGGCGGGGTGTCCCGCAGCACCACGGTCTGGCTGCCGAGGTCGCCGCCGTTGCAGGTGCGGACGTACCACTGCTGACCCTCGGGGGCCTCGGGCTGCGGCTCGGCCAGCTTGTAGTAGCAGCCGTCGGCGTTGTTGAACCAGCCGAGGAACTGGTTGTAGCGTAAGGCCGGTGCCCCGCCTCACCCATGACAGGACCACCTGGCTGACCTACGCCCAGCTGGGGCTGTGGGGCTTCTTCCTCTACGGGTTCGG
>NZ_JAEVHN010000593.1:0-3796 GCF_016803375.1 Micromonospora sp. 4G55 | reverse complement strand
GCTACAACCAGTTCCTCGGCTGGTTCAACAACGCCGACGGCTGCTACTACAAGCTGGCCGAGCCGCAGCCCGAGGCCCCCGAGGGTCAGCAGTGGTACGTCCGCACCTGCAACGGCGGCGACCTCGGCAGCCAGACCGTGGTGCTGCGGGACACCCCGCCACCCGGGTTCGGCACGCCGCCCGACCCGGAGGAACTGGCCCGGCGGGTCCTGGCGTCGATCTCGCTGCTGCCGCCCCGGATCGCGGTGGCGCCCCGCCGCAACACCGGCCCCGGCCTGGTCGGCCTGCCGGTCTGGATGTGGGCCAGCCCGGGCCGGAACTACTTCGGCCCGATCCACGCCTGGGACTCCGACCGCGGCCTGCGGGTGGACATCACCGCCAAGGTCGACCGGATCGTCTGGACCATGGGCAACGGCGTCAAGGTCACCTGCGCCGACGAGGGCACCCCGTACGACCCGAAGGGGCGCCGCGCCGGGAAGACCTCGCCGGACTGCGGCTACGACTCCGGCTACCCGAAGGCCGGCACCTACCGGGTCAGCGCCACCACGTACTGGTCGGTGACCTGGCGCGGCGGCGGCGAGAGCGGCGTGATCGCCCAGACCCGGACCAGCGGAACGACTCTGATCGAGATCGACGAGCTTCAGGTGGTTACCCGATGAGCCTGGTCACCCGCAACGGCACCCCGGTCGACGCGCCGGTCGCCCCGCCGAAGGTGCTCCGCCAGCGCCGAACCCGTCCCGGCCTGCTGGGGCTGGCGGTGCTGCTGATCGCGTTGGGCGGCCTCGGCGCGGCCTTCGCGGTCACCTCGGTCCGGGCCACCGGCAGCTACCTGGCGGTCGCCCGCCCGGTCGAGGTCGGCCGGCAGCTCAGCGCCGACGACCTGGTCAGCGTGCAGGTCTCCGGCGGGGCCGGGCTGTCCCCGGTACCGGCCGGCAAGCTCGACGAGGTGGTCGGGAAGCGGGCGGCGGTGTCGCTCACCCCCGGCACGCTGCTGACCATGGGGCAGCTCACCGACGCCCCGCTGCTCGGCGAGGGGCAGCAGCAGATCGCGCTCGGCTTGAAGCAGACCCAGGTGCCCGCCCGCAAGCTCCATCCCGGCGACAAGGTGCTGCTGGTCAGCACCCCCGCCGACAACGACGACAGCCAGGCGCCGGGCACCCGGTTCACCGGCACGGTGATCGACACGGCCACCCCGGAGAACGACGACGTGGTGGTCTACGTGGCGCTGCCCGTCCGGGACGTGCCGGCCGTGGTGGTGCTGGCCGCCCAGGAGCGGATCGCCCTGGTGCTGGTCGAGGCGGCCTGATGGCGATCATCGCGCTGGTCTCGGCGAAGGGGTCGCCCGGGGTCACCACCACCGCGCTGGCCTGCGCGCTGAGCTGGCACCGGCGGCTGGTGCTGGCCGAGTGCGACCCGGCCGGCGGCACCATCCTCGCCGGCTACCTCGGCGGCGCGCTGGACGGTCCCCGGGGCATCGGCGAACTGGCCGTCGGCGAGCTGCGCGACGGCAACCTGGAGAGCGCCTTCTGGTCGCAGCTGGTCGACCTGGACGCGCCGCGGCGGGAACGGCTGCTGCTGCCGGGCGTGGTCGACCCGGCCCAGGCGGGCAGCGTCAGCCCGCTCTGGCAGCGGTTCGCCGACTTCTTCGGCAGCCTGGAAAAGGGCCAGCCGCCGTACGACGTGATCGTCGACTGTGGGCGACTCCAGGTGGCCGGTCCACCGTGGCCGGTGCTGCGGGCCGCGGCGGTGGTGCTGCTGGTAACCCGGGCGCAGCTGCCCGACCTCTCCGCCACCCGGTCGATGATCCGGGCGATCGAGCGGGACTTCACCGAGCACCGGGTGCCCCCGGGCACGCTGCGGCTGCTGGTGGTCGGCGACGGGCACGGCAAGGGCGAGATCAGCAAGGCGCTGCGGGTACCGGTGATCGCCACCCTGCCGGCGGACCCGCGTACCGCCGAGGTGCTCAGCCTCGGCGGCACCGTACGCGCCGGGCGGCCGTTGATGCGCGCGGCCGGCGCGCTGGAGGTGCCGGTCCGGGCGCTGCTGGACCGCCGCCGGGCCCGGTTGGCCTGGCCCGCCGCCCAGGAGGTGCCGGATGTGGTGTGAGCCGCCCGGGGAGGCACGTCATGCGGTTTGAGCCGGTCTCCCACGACCCGCGTCAGCAGCCGGCGGCGACCTCGACGATGCCGCCGCTGCCCCCGGTGAACGGCCGGCACCACCAGCCGGCGCCGCCCGTCGCGCCACCCCCGCCCACCCCGCCGCCGCGACCGCGGGTGGACTTCGCGGTGGTCCGCGAACTGCGCCGGGAACTGAGCGAACGGCTCACCCAGTGGCAGCGCGGCCGGGAGTTCGACGCCAACGCCGAGGAGGTCGAGCGGGCCCGGCTCGCGGTCGCCGTGGTCTCCGGGTACGCCGACTCGGTGCGCCGGGCCGGCACCCCGATGGCCGCCGACGAGGAGCGGATCCTGCTCGACCAGGTCACCGCCGAGCTGGTGGGGCTGGGCCGGCTCCAGACGCTGCTGGTCGACCACACCATCGAGGAGGTGCACATCCTCGGCTGCGACCAGGTGCGCATCACCCGGCACGGTGGGGGCGTCGACTGGGTCGAGCCGATCGCCGACAGCGACGACGAGCTGGTGGAGATCCTCCAGGCGGCGGCCCGCCGGGCCGGCGCGACCGAGCGGTCCCTGTCGACGTCCAAGCCGACGCTCGACCTGCAACTGCCCGACGGCAGCCGCCTCGCGGCGGTGTTCCTGGTCAGCCACCGCCCGTACGCGGTGATCCGCAAGCACAACACGCTGGACGTCAGCCTGGAGGAGATCGCCGGCTCCCGCCCCGACCTGGACGAGATGATCGACCCGCTGCTGCGCGACTTCCTGCGCGCGTCCATGCGGGCCGGGCTCAACATCATGGTCGCCGGGCTGGCCGGAGCGGGAAAGACGACGGTCATCCGGGCGCTGATGGACGAGATCCCGCCCGACGAGCCGTACGTGCTGCTGGAGGAGAGCCGGGAGCTGCTGCCGGCCCGCCGGGGCCGCAAGCACCGGGCGGTGATGAGCTTCGAGTCCCGCGAGGGGCACGGCGAGCGCGGGATGGACGGGCGACCGGCGGGTGAGGTGAGCATCGCCGACCTGATCCCGGTGTCGCTGCGGATGGGCGTGCTGCGGATCATCGTCGGCGAGGTCCGGTCCCGGGAGATCGTGCCGATGCTCCAGGCGATGACCACCAGCCGCGGCTCGATGTGCACCATCCACGCCCGTACCCCGGCCGGGGTGAGCGAGCGGATCATCGAGCTGGCGCTGGCCCACGGCCGGGAGATGACGGTCGACCAGGCCCGCCGGATGGCCGGCAACGCCCTCGACCTGATCGTCTACGTGACCGTCGAGGACGAGACCGCGATCGGCGGGCGCAAGCACCGGTTCGTCTCCCACGTGGAGGAGGTGATCGGGGTCGGCGAGGGCAACCGGATCGTCACCACCAGCGTCTTCGGCCCCGGCCCGGACGGCCGGGCCGTCCCCCGCCACCTGCCGGAACGCATCCGCGACCAGTTGCTGCGGGTCGGCTACGACGCCCGCCTGCTGACCCGCTTCATCGAGGCCGGCACCGGCGCCTGGCGCCGCCCCCGGCACAGCCGACTCGGCCCGGCCGGGTCGGCTACGACGCCCGCCTGCTGACCCGCTTCATCGAGGCCGGCACCGGCGCCTGGCGCCGCCCCCGGCACAGCCGACTCGGCCCGGCGGTGCGCCGGTGAGCGCGCGGAGTCGGCCCCGGTCGAGCCGCGCGGTCGCGACCGGAG
>NZ_JAEVHN010000592.1:0-3799 GCF_016803375.1 Micromonospora sp. 4G55 | reverse complement strand
GTACGCCCCGGCGAGGCGGCGGATCGCGGCCGGAAGAGCAGCGAGTCACCGGCGGCGACCGCCCGGACGGCGGTGACCACCTCCGCCGGGCGGGCCCGCTTGAGCAGGAAGCCGCTCGCGCCGGCGCGCAGCGCCTCGTAGACGTACTCGTCGTTCTCGAAGGTGGTGACCACGAGGACGCGGGGCGGGTCGGCGGAGGCGGCGAGCAGCAGCCGGGTGGCCTGGATGCCGTCGATGGCGGGCATCCGCACGTCCATCAGCACCACCCGGGGCCGCAACCGCGCGACCAGCGGGGGCACCTCGGCGCCGTCGGCGGCCTCCCCCACCACCCGCAGGTCCGGCTGGGCGTCGATGATCGCCCGCAGCCCGACCCGGATCAGCTCGTCGTCGTCGACGATCAGCACGTCCGTGCTCACCGCGCCTCCCCCCTCGGCACCGGCAGCCGCACCCCGGACCCGCCAGTGACCATCCTCCGGGCCGGCGGTGATCCGCCCGCCGAGCAGCAGCACCCGTTCCCGCATGCCGTCCAGGCCCCGGCCGCCGCGTCCCGGCCGTGCCGCGCCGCCCAGCAGGTTCTCCAGCTCGATCTCCAACCACCGCCGGCTCGGCGCGTCGGACCCGCGAGGAGCGGGCACGGTCGCGTCCTCGGGTACGTCCACCCGCAGGCGCACCGGGCCGCGGCCGTACCGGGCGGCGTTGGTCAGCCCCTCCTGCACGATCCGGTAGCCCTCCCGGGACACCGCCGGGGGCAGCTCCGCCAGCTCCCCGTCGACCCGCGCGTCGACCCGCAGCCCGGCCGCCCGGGTGTCCGCGACGAGCCGGTCGAGCTGGGCCAGGGTCCGCTGCGGGGCGGTGCCGGCCGGGGCACGGGCGGCGTCCTCGGTCTCCCGGAGCAGGCCCAGCACGTGGTCCAGGTCGTCCATCGCGTGCCGGCTGGTCTCCTCGATCGCGGTGAGCGCCCGGCGGGCGAACTCCGGGTCGCCGTCGAGGAGCTGGCGGGCCGCGCCGGCCTGGAGGGTGGCCACGGTCAGCGCGTGACCCACCGAGTCGTGCAGTTCCCGGGCCAGCCGGTTGCGCTCGGCGAGCCGGGCCGCCCGCGCCGCCAGGGCGGCGAGCTGCTCGGCCGCCGAGGGGCCGAGCAGCGCCGGTGCCATCGAGGCGGCGAGCGTGCCCAGTCCGGCGACCGCGTAGCCGAGGCCGAGCAGCATCAGCACCCCGGTGAGGGTGAGCCAGCCGGTGTCCCGCCCGTCGAGCGGCCCCCAGCTCTCCTGGGCGACCAGCTGGGTGCCGACGCCGAACTGCTGGGCGATGAACGACAACGCCATCGGCAGGGCGCTGATCAGCGCGAACATCACCGTCCCGCCGACGGTCATGTGCAGGGCGATCCAGAGCGCGGCGCGCAGCCGGGTCTCCCGGTCGGCCGGGTGCCCGGCGGCGGGCTCCGGCAGCGGCACGCCGAGCAGGGCGCGGGCGGCGGCGATCTCCAGCGTCCGGCTGCCGTCGAGGAAGAACGGCACCGCGCCGATGACGGCGGCGACCACCATCAGCGCGAAGACCAGCAGCCGGGGCACCTCGCCGCGGGTGAGGAGCTGGACGAAGGTGCCGGCCAGCAGCGCGTACGGCAGGGCCAGCACCCCGCCGAGCAGGAGGAACACGCCACGGCGACAGGTGCTCGCACGGACGAGCGGCGCGATCAGCGCCCGGGGAGTCACCGGGCCATTCTCCCGCCCCGCCACGCCATGCCGACTCCCCCGTGTCGGGGATTCCGCCGCCGCCTCGTCGCCGCGCCCGGGCCTGCCTAGCGCCGCCGGCTCAGCGGTGCTCCTGCACGTACTTCTGCGGGTCCTTGTCGTCGAAGGTCAGGTTGCGGCCGTTCTTGTGCTCGCCGTAGAAGGTCAGCCACCGCGCGCCCAGCTCGGCGCGGAGTTCGACGCTGGCGTGCCGGCGGAAGTCCGGCAGCGCCCCGTCCTCCTCCTCGGCGAGGTGCTCGCTGTTCTCCCGGCGGGCCTTCCACACCGCCGCCCACCACTCGTCGGAGCCCACCGGGTGCAGCTTGGACTCGGCGATGGCGTCGCGGATCTCGTTGTGGTCGCCGATGGCGTCGGTGGTCTCGTCCTCGCCGTCGTCGCCGTGCCGCACCAGATGCGGATAGAGGATCGCCTCCTCCGCCTCGGCGTGGATGTCCAGGTGCAGGGCGAGCGCCTCCCAGACCGCGAGGAGTTCGCTTACGTCGCGGGCGTCGTCGAGCCGGGCGAAGCCGCGGCGGAAGGCGGCGTGGTCGTCCAGGATCAGTGCGGTGATGTCGTCCATGATGCTCACTTCCCCACTCGGGCGCGGATCAGCCTCGGCACCGCCGCCAGGCCGGTGACCGGCCGGAACTGCCGGGCGGCGGCGGCCAGGGCGGCGTACTCGTCGGCGCCGAGGTCGATCTCGGCGGCGGCCGCGTTGCGCTCCATCTGCTCCACACCGGACGCGCCGGGGATGGCACCACGTTCGGGTGGTGCAGCAGATAGGCCAGCGCGATCTGGCTGGGGGTGGCGTCGTGCGCGTCGGCCACCTCGCGCAGCGTCGCGATCAGGGCGGTGCCGCGTTCCAGGTTCTCCGGCAGGAAGTACGGGTTGGCCCGGCGCACCGCCCCGCTCGGCGGGTGCTTCGCGTCGTACCGCCCGGAGAGGAAGCCCTGGGCGAGCGGGCTGTACGCGATGACGATCCGGCCGGCCTGCTCCGCGTACGGGATCAGGTCCTCCTCCGGACCCCGGTCGATCATGCTGTAGCGGACCTGGTTGCTCAGCACCCGCCGACCCAGCGCGGCCTCGGCGAACCGCCAGCGGCGCAGGCTGTAGTTGCTGACGCCGACCTCGGCGACCAGGCCGACGTCCTGCAACGCGCGCATGCCGCGCATGGTGGTGGTGTCGGCGACCACCGGGTTGGGCTGGTGCACCTGGTAGAGGTCGATGCCCTGCACGCCGAGGCGGGCCGCGGAGGCGACCGCCCGCTGCTGCACCACCGGGGCGAGCGGCAGGATCGGGAAGACCTTGCTGGCCACCACGACCTTCTCCCGGTCGGCGCCGAGGGCGGCCCCGAGGATCCGCTCGCTGCGGCCGAAGCCGTACAGCTCGGCGGTGTCGAAGAGGGTGACCCCCAGGTCGAGCGCCCGCCGCACGATGTCCGCCGCCCGGCGTTCGTAGTCGGGGCCGTAGCCCCACTCCTTCGAGCCGAACTGCCAGGTACCGAGACCGATCTTGGAGATGGGCTTGGGCGTGTCGAGCGGGACGAAGCGCATGGGCTCGAAGCTACCCCCGCACACCGGGACGGCACGGCCGTTCCGGGACGCCGGATAGGGTCGGCGTCGTGACCTACCTCGCCGCTGATCAGCGTTACGACTCGATGACCTACCGACGGACCGGACGCAGCGGGCTGCGGCTGCCCGCCGTCTCGCTCGGCCTGTGGCACAACTTCGGGCCGGACCGGCCCTTCGAGCGGCAGCGGGACATCGTCCGACGCGCGTTCGACCTCGGGGTCACCCACTTCGACCTGGCCAACAACTACGGCCCGCCGCCCGGCGCGGCGGAGGAGGCCTTCGGCCGGCTGCTGGCCACGGACCTCAAGCCCTACCGCGACGAGCTGGTCGTCTCCACCAAGGCCGGCTACCTGATGTGGCCCGGCCCGTACGGCGAGTGGGGCTCCCGCAAGTACCTGGTCTCCTCACTGGACCAGTCGCTGCGCCGGATGGGGCTGGACTACGTCGACATCTTCTACTCGCACCGGTTCGACCCGGACACCCCGCTGGAGGAGACGA
>NZ_JAEVHN010000591.1:0-3804 GCF_016803375.1 Micromonospora sp. 4G55 | reverse complement strand
CGACCAGCCCGCTCGGCCCCGGCGGCCAGGGCGCGCACGGCGGCGCCGGCGAAGCCGTACCGGTCGGTGACCGCCCGCATCTCCACGGCGTCGGTGATCACCACGCCGGAGAAGCCCAGCTCCTCGCGGAGCAGGTCGCCGAGGATGCGGGGGCTGAGGGTGGCGGGCAGCTCCTCGGTCGAGGGCGGGCACGAGCAGGTGCCCGGTCATCACGGCCTGCACCCCGGCCGCCACGGCGGCCCGGAACGGCACCAGCTCGCCGGCGTCGAGGCGGGCCCGGCTGGCGCCGATGCGGGGCAGGTCGTGGTGCGAGTCGACCCGGGTGTCGCCGTGGCCGGGGAAGTGCTTGGCGCAGGCGGCGACGCCGGCGGACTGCAGGCCGCGCACCCAGGCGGCGGTGTGCCGGGCGACCAGCTGGGGGTCGGCGCCGAAGGACCGGACGCCGATCACCGGGTTGGCCGGGTTGTTGTTGACGTCGGCGTCCGGGGCGTAGTTGAGGGTGACGCCGAGCGCGGCGAGGTCGGCGCCGAGGTCCCGGGCCACCTCCTCGGTCAGCGCCGGGTCGTCGACCGCGCCGAGGGCGAAGTTGCCCGGGCGGGAGCTGCCCAGCGCCGACTCGATCCGGGTGACGTCGCCGGCCTCCTCGTCGATGGCCACCAGCACGTCCGGGCGTTCGGCGCGCAGGGTCGCGGTGAGCTCGGCGAGCTGGCCGGGGTCGACGACGTTGCGGGCGAACAGGACCACCGAGCCGAGCCCCTCGCCGAGCCAGCGGCAGACCCAGTCGGGCGGGCTGGTGCCGACGAAACCGGGCTGCAGGACGGCGGCCGCCAGGCCCGCCAGGTTGCGCTCGCTCATGACGCCGCCGCCCTTCGGCCGACGGCGTCATGAGGCTCCGATGCGCTGTGCCCGATGATTCGCTCGCTCCGCTCGCTCATGCGGCCCCCGTACCCCCGTGTGGTCGTCCGACGGCCTCACGCCGTCGCGGTGCTGCCATGGTCACACCGGGCCACGAAATAGTCAATAAACCTTACTGTTACCGTCTGGCGCCCTCCGGGGCGGCGTGCGACAGTGCGGGAATGGATCTGCTGCCGCTCGCCGACGCCACCTCGCCGGCCGACGTCCCCGGCGTGCGCCTGCTCGGCGTGGTGGTCGGCGGCCTGCTGCTGCTCGCCGCCATCCGGGCCATGTTCGGCCGCCGCTGACTGATCCCCCGAGTCCGGGGTAGGGCATCCACGGTCAGCCCAGCGCGACCGGCGGCGGGCGACGGCGAGGGGGAAAGATGAAGATCGGTTACTTCCTGTCCAGTGAGGAGTTCACCCCGGCGGAGCTGCTGGAGCAGGCGCGCGGCGCCGAACGGGCCGGGTTCGAGGCGCTGTGGATCTCGGACCACTACCACCCGTGGGTGGACGCGCAGGGGCAGAGCCCCTTCGTCTGGTCGACCATCGGCGCGCTCAGCCAGGTCTGCTCGCTGCCCGTCACCACCGCGGTGACCTGCCCGACCGTCCGCATCCACCCGGCGGTGCTCGCCCAGGCCGCGGCCACCAGCGCGGTCCTGCACTCCGGGCGCTTCGTGCTCGGCGTCGGCTCCGGCGAAGCCCTCAACGAGCACATCCTCGGCGACGCCTGGCCACAGACCGACGTCCGGCTGGAGATGCTGGAGGAGGCGGTCGAGGTGATGCGCGAGCTGTGGCGCGGCGAGTTCGTCAACCACCACGGCAAGCACTACACCGTCGAGCACGCCCGGATCTACACGCTGCCCGACACGCCCCCACCGGTCTACGTCTCCGGCTTCGGCCCCAAGGCGATCGACCTGGCCGCCCGGATCGGCGACGGCTACGTCAGCGTCATGCCCGACGCCGACATGGTCCGCCGGTTCCGGGAGAGCGGCGGCGGCGACAAGCCGTGCCAGGCCGGCTTCAAGGCGGCGTACGCCGACAGCGAGGAGGAGGGCGCGCGGCTGGCGTACGAGAAGTGGCCGAACGCCGGGGTGCCGGGCGAGCTGTCCCAGGTGCTGCCCTCCCCGCGCCACTTCGAGCAGGCCGCCCAGCTGGTCAAGCCGGAGATGATGAAGGAGTCGTTCGTCTGCGGCAACAGCGCCGACGCGCACCTGGAGATGATCGACCGGTACGCCAAGGCCGGCTTCGACGAGGTCTACGTGGCCAACACGGGCCCGCACACCCAGGGAATGTTCGACCTCTACCAGCGCGAGGTGCTGCCCCGCCTGCGCTGACCCGGAACGCCCCGGGCTGGTTCGGCGCCGGCCCGGGCCCGATATTCGGGTGCGCCCCCCGGTCCCCCGCCCGATCATGATCGGCGTGCACTCCGCCCTCACGGTGACCCCGGCCGAGCTGCCCGCGCTGCTCCTGCACGTCGCGGTGGTCCGGCCCGTCTTCGTCTGGGGCGCGCCGGGCATCGGCAAGAGTTCGCTGGTCCGAGCCTTTGCCGACTCGCTCGGCCTGCCCTGCGTGACGCTGGTCGGCACCCAGCTCGCCGCCGAGGACCTGATCGGCGTGCCGGAGCTGCGCGACGGACGCAGCCGCTTCGCCCCGCCCGAGTCGATCGCCCGCACCGAGCCGTACTGCCTCTTCCTGGACGAGCTGAACTCCTCCAGCCCCGAGGTGCAGAAGGCGTTCTACTCGCTGATCCTGGACCGTCGGATCGGCTCGTACGAGCTGCCGGCCGGCTCGATCGTGATCGGCGCCGGCAACCGGGCCACCGACAACGCGCTCGCCCGGCCGATGGCGTCCGCCCTGGTCAACCGGCTGGTGCACGTGCACCTGCGGGCCTCGGCCACCGACTGGCTGGCCTGGGCTGCCGGCGCGGGCCTGCACCCGTGGGTGCTGGACTACCTGACCGAGCGCCCGGACCAGCTGTGGGTGGCGCCGCCGAAGACCGAGGAGCCGTTCTCCACCCCGCGCAGCTGGCACATGCTCTCCGACGCGCTGCGCTCCTTCGGCGAGGGCGTCGACGAGGCGACCGTCCGGCTGCTGGCGGCCGGCACGCTGACCGGGCATCACGCGGCCGGCTTCACCGCGTACGTCAAGACGGTGCGCCACCGGTACGGCCTGGACGCCATCGTCCGGGGCGACGCCGGCTGGCCGCGCGCGGCGACCGACCGGGACCTGCTCTACTTCTTCGCCGAGGCGTTCCGGGCGCGGCTGGTCAAGGAGCTGCCCGCCGACCGCGACCACGCCTCCCGCCCGGTCCGCGACTTCGCCCTGCGCGCCAAGGGCCTGCTGGTCGAGCTGGCCGAGATCTCCCTGGAGTGCGCCCAGCTGGTCGTCGCCACCGACGACGAGGGGATGCCGGTGCTGCCGGCGTGGTTCCTGGTCGAGGTGACCCGGGACCTGCCCCGGCTCGTCGCCGCCCGGGCCTGAGCCGTGGCCGCCCGCCGCGCCGGCCGCCGGCCGGACCCGAACGAGGAGGCGTTCCGCCAGGCCAGGCAGCGGGTCACCACGCACCCGATGTTCCGGCCGCTCTGCTCCGCCGGCGCCGCGCGCAACGCCTGGTTCGCCTGGTCCGACGACGACGAACTCGCCGACCAGCGAGGGTGGGCGCGGGTCCGCGAGGACGGGAAGGTGGTGGTCAACCGGCGGCGCCGCGCCGACGCCGACGAGTGGTACTGGGTGCTGGTGCACTGCCTGCTGCACCTCGGCTTCGGTCACCTCGACCCCGAGCGGGAGGACCCGGCCGACCGGGCCGAACAGGCCGCCGCCTGCCTGGTGGTGGCCCGGTTCCAGCACGACGCCAAGCTGGGCCGGCCGCCGGGCGAACTGCCCACCCCGCTGCCCGCCGGGGACGAGG
>NZ_JAEVHN010000590.1:0-3809 GCF_016803375.1 Micromonospora sp. 4G55 | reverse complement strand
TGGCGGCGATGTCGGGCGGGGTGGACTCGGCCGTCGCGGCGGCGCGCGCCGTGGAGGCGGGGCACGACGTGACCGGGGTGCACCTGGCGCTGGCCCGTAATCCGCAGACCTACCGCACGGGGGCGCGCGGCTGCTGCACCCTCGAGGACTCCCGGGACGCGCGGCGGGCCGCCGACGTGATCGGCATCCCGTTCTACGTCTGGGACATGGCCGAGCGGTTCCACGCCGACGTGGTGGACGACTTCGTCGCCGAGTACGCCGCCGGCCGTACCCCGAACCCCTGCCTGCGCTGCAACGAAAAGATCAAGTTCGCGGCGGTGCTGGACCGGGCGGTGGCCCTGGGCTTCGACGCGGTGGTCACCGGCCACCACGCCCGGCTCGGCGCGGACGGCCTGCTGCGCCGCAGCGTCGACCTCGCCAAGGACCAGTCGTACGTGCTCGCCGTGCTGACCCGGGAGCAGCTCGACCGGTCCCTCTTCCCGCTCGGCGACTCCACCAAGGCGCAGGTCCGCGAGGAGGCGGCCCGGCGCGGGCTGGCGGTGGCCGACAAGCCGGACTCGCACGACATCTGCTTCATCGCCGACGGCGACACCCGCGGCTTCCTGGCCGGCCGGCTCGGCGAGGCGCCCGGCGACGTGGTCGACGCGCTCACCGGCACGGTGGTGGGCAGCCACACCGGCGCGTACGCCTACACCGTCGGGCAGCGGCGCGGCCTGCACCTGGACCGGCCCGCCCCGGACGGCCGCCCCCGCTACGTGCTCTCCATCACCCCGAAGACCAACACGGTGACCGTCGGCCCGGCCGAGGCGCTGGACGTCTCCCGGGTGCGAGCCACCCGTCCCGTCTGGACCGGCGGCGAGCGACCGACCGCACCGGTCGAGTGCGAGGTGCAGCTGCGCGCCCACGGCGACGTGGTCCCCGCCACCGTCGAGCTGACCGACGACGGGCTCCGCGCCGAGCTGCGCCGCCCGGTGCGCGGGGTGGCCGCCGGGCAGGCGATCGTCGCGTACCGGCCGGACCCGGCCGGGGACGTGGTGCTCGGCTCGGCCACCATCACCGACTGACCGCCGCCGTCCGCCTCCGGCCGGCCACGCCCAGCGGCTACCCTTCGGCCGTGACTGATCAGCCTTGGCCCTGGCCCGCGGGGGCAGCGACCGGCATCGGTTCGCTGCCCGGCACCGACATCGCCGAAGCGCAGCGGGTCGTCCTCGGCGAGCTGCCCGCCCTACCCCACCTGCCCGAACTTCCCGCCCGTGGACCGGGCGCCGACCTCATCGGCCGGACCGGCGGGCTGCTGGTGGAGCTGCCGGTCGAGCTCTACGCGGCCCGTTGGCGGATCGCCCTGCGCCCCGGCCGGGACCTGCGCCGGGCCCGGGACCTGATGGAACGCGACCTCGACCAGCTCGCCGAGCAGGCCGAGGGGTACACCGGGCCGGTGAAGATCCAGGCGGCCGGACCGTTCACCCTGGCGGCCTCGCTGGAGCTGCCGATCGGCGGGCGGCTGCTGCGTGACCCGGGCGCGGTGCGCGACCTGGCCGGTTCCCTGGCCGAGGGGCTGCGGCTGCACGTCGGGGCGGTGGCCCGCCGGCTACCCGGGGCGTCGGTGCTGCTCCAGCTCGACGAGCCGTCCCTGCCAACGGTGCTCGCCGGGCGGGTGCCCACCGAGAGCGGCTTCGGCGCGCACCGGCCGGTCGAGTCGGAGGTGGCCCGCGCCCTGCTGCGCAGCGTGATCGAGGCGGCCGGGGTGCCGACCGTGGTGCACTGCTGCGCGCCGGACGTGCCGCTGGAGCTGATCCGGTCGACCGGGGCGGTCGCCGTGGCGCTGGACCTCGCGCTGGTCACCGACCTGGACCCGCTCGGCGAGGCGATCGACGCCGGGCTCGGGCTGTTCGCCGGCGCCGCGCCCACCCAGCCGCCGTCCGCCGGTCGCGCGCCGACCTCGGCCGAGGTCGCCGACCGGGTACGCACGCTCTGGGACCGCCTCGGCTTCCCGCGCCGCCAGCTCGCCGAGCAGGTGGTGGTCACCCCGGCCTGCGGCCTGGCCAACGCCACCCCGGGGTACGCCCGGGCCGTGCTGGCCGCCTGCCGGGACGCCGGCCGGCGACTGCACGAGGAGTGAGGTTTTTCGTCGTACCCGGCGGGCAGGATGACCGTCATGATTGGACAGCTGCGTTCCACGGTGATCGACTGCCCGGATCCCCGCGCCCTGGCCGGCTTCTACGCCGAGCTGCTCGGCCTGCCGCTGGTGGAGGAGAACTCCGACGGCGACGACTGGGTGGTGCTCGGCGGCTCGCCGGGGCGACCAGCCGCGGCTCGCCTTCCAGAAGGCGCTCAACCTGCGGGCCCCGGCCTGGCCGGACCCGGAGCGGCCCCAGCAGTTCCACCTCGACGTCACCGTCGACGACATTGACGCGGCGGAGAAGGCGGTGCTCGCCCTCGGCGCGCGCCGGTTGCCGGGCGAGGGGGACGGCTGGCGGGTCTACGCCGACCCGTCCGGTCACCCGTTCTGCCTCTGCTGGGACTGAGCCGGCGGTGGCCGGCCGGGGGTTGCGACCGGGCGGCATGATCGCGGGCGTGATCGACTCCTCGCCCCGCCGCGCCTCCGGTTCGCTCTTCGGTCTTGCCTACGGCGACGCCCTCGGCAAGCCGACCGAGTTCCTGACCGTCGCCGAGATCACCCGTCGCTACGGCCCGGGCGGCCCGCGTGAGCTGGTCGGCGATCCGGCGCTGGTCACCGACGACACGCAGATGGCCCTGGCCGTGGCGTGGGCGCTGCACGACGCGTCCGCGTTCACCCCGGAGGTGGTCGAGCCGCTGCTGCGGCAGCGCTTCGGCGAGTGGGCGGTCAGCCCGGACAACAACCGCGCCCCGGGGATGACCTGCCTGCGGGCCTGCGCCGAGCTGGGTCGTGGGCTGCGCTGGCAGGAGGCGACCGTGGCCGACTCGAAGGGCTGCGGCGCGAACATGCGGGTCACCCCGGTCGGGCTGCTCGACGTCGACCTGGACACCCTCGCCGGGTTGGCCCAGCTCCAGGCCGGTCTCACCCACGGTCATCCGACCGGCCTGGCGGCCAGCGAGCTGACCGCGTACGCGGTGCGGCTGCTGCGCGACGGCGCGGGCCTGGCCGAACTGCCCGACCTGCTGATCGCGCGGGCGGGGGAGCAGCGGCGGGTCTACCGTGCCGACTGGCTCGGCGACCTGTGGCAGCGGTCCGGCGCGACGTCCCCGGCGGAGTTCGTCGCCCAGGGCTGGGACGAGTGCCGGCAGGTGCTGGACCGGCTGGTCGCCGCGCTGGGCCGACCCGACGACGGCGGCGACCCGTGCCGGGACACCGGCGAGGCGTGGATCGCCGAGGAGGCGCTGGCCACGGCCCTGCTCTGCGCGCTGCGCCACCCCGACGACCCGGTCGCCGCGATCGCCCGGGGCGCGACCACCGCCGGTGACTCCGACTCAATCGCCGCCCTGGCCGGCGCCTTCGTCGGCACCGCCCACGGCATGGCCGCCTGGCCGCGGGACTGGTCGACCCGCATCGAGTACGCCGACCAGCTCACCACCCTCGCCACCCGCTGGGACKGWCGTCCTTCTCGTGACCCTTGAACGTGCGGGTCAGCGCGAACTCGCCGAGCTTGTGCCCGACCATCGCCTCGGTCACGAACACCGGGACGTGCTTGCGTCCGTCGTGCACGGCGATCGTGTGACCCAGCATCTCCGGGATGATCGTCGAGCGCCGCGACCAGGTCTTGATGACGTTCTTCGAGCCCTTGTCGTTCTGCGTCTCCACCTTCTTGAGCAGGTGGTCGTCGACGAAC
>NZ_JAEVHN010000589.1:0-3817 GCF_016803375.1 Micromonospora sp. 4G55 | reverse complement strand
ACCCTGGTGGTCCGGGACGAGCTGACCGCGGCCGACGCGGACACCCTGGGGCGGGCCGACCTGGCGGTGCTACAACCGCTGGACCAGCGGGAGGCGGTGCTGGCCGGCGCGGCGCTCGGGCTCGGCGGGTCGGCGGAGTGGCTGACCCGGATCCGGGACGACATGGTGGCGGTGGTCAACCGCCGGGCGCTGCGCTGGGCGCTGCTCTCGCCCACCCCGATCGAGTCGCAGCTGATCGGCCGGCCGGCCCGCCGCTGAAGCCGGGGGTACGCGGAGGGTTCCCCGACTGGACCGTGCGTGGCACGATCCCCGCCATGGGTTTTCTGAAGGGCCTCCTGATCCGGCTGGGCTCCACCGCGGTCGCCTTCTGGCTGGCGACGCTGCTCATCCCGGGCATCACCCTGGACTCCGACTCGGCCGTCGAGACGGTCACCACGCTGCTGCTGGTGGCGGTGATCTTCGGCGTGGTCAACGCGGTGCTCCAGCCGATCATCAAGTCCGTCGGCTGCGGCTTCTACCTGCTGACCCTCGGCCTGATCGCGCTGGTGGTCAACGGCCTGCTCTTCCTGTTGACGAGCTGGATCGCCGGCGAGGCCGGGCTGCCGTTCCACGTCGACAGCTTCTGGCCCGAGGCGGTGCTCGGCGCGCTCTTCGTCAGCATCGTGACCTGGATCCTCGGCGCCATCCTCGACCGCGACTGACCCCGGCGCGCCCGGGCGGGACGCGCAGGCGCGACGCCCGGGCGGGAACGGCGGCCAGTGGTCGGGAATTGGCTCGCGCGGGCCGGGGGCGTCTTGGCTAGCGTGGCCGGGGTGTTCACCCTGACCCGCGACGACGGCTACCTGCTCAGCACCGATCCCGACCGGATCGACCTCGACCGGGTGCACCGCTGGCTCTCCACGGACGCGTACTGGGCGCTCGGCCGGAGCCGGGAGACGGTGGTGGCCTCGTTCGCCGGCTCGATCCCCTACGGCGTCTACGCCGGGGGCGAGCAGGTGGCGGTGGCCCGGGTGATCACGGACCGGGCCACCTTCGCCTGGCTCTGCGACGTCTACGTCGCGCCGTCGGAGCGCGGTCGCGGGCTGGGCACCTGGTTGGCCACCGCCGTCCGGGACCACCTGGCCGGGCTGGGGGTGCGCCGGATCCTGCTGGCCACCCACGACGCCCACGGGGTGTACGCGAAGGTCGGCTTCGCCCCGGTCGAGCCGGGCCGCTGGATGGAGTGGGACCACCGTCCGGTGAAGCCGGTCACCGGAAAGGAACACCCGCCCGCCGCGCCCCTTACGGTGGAAGGGTGAATCCAGTCCGGCTCGGCTACCTGTACGGCTTCGGCGCGTACCTGCTCTGGGGCTTCTTTCCGATCTATTTGAAGCTGCTGCGACCGGCCGGACCGGTGGAGATCCTGGCCCACCGGATCGTCTGGTCGGTGGTCTTCGTGGCGCTGCTGCTGGCCGCGATGCGCAACATCGGCTTCCTGCGCGCGTTGGCCCGCCGGCCCCGGACGCTGGCCGCCATCGTCGTCGCGGCCGCGCTGATCGCGGTGAACTGGGGCACCTACATCTACGGGGTCAACTCCGACCGGGTGGTGGAGACGGCGCTGGGGTACTTCATCAACCCGCTGGTCGTGGTGCTGCTCGGCGTGTTCGTGCTGCGCGAGCGGCTGCGTCCGGCGCAGTGGGCGGCGCTCGGCGTCGGCGCGGCGGCCGTCGTGGTGCTGACCGTCGACTACGGCCGGCTGCCGTACCTGGCGTTGACGCTCGCGTTCAGCTTCGCCGGGTACGGCCTGGTCAAGAAGCGGCTCGGGCTGCCCGCCGCGGAAGGGCTCTTCGTCGAGTCCGCGGTGCTGGCGCTGCCCGCCCTGGCGTACCTGGGGTGGCTGGCGTGGCGCGGCGAGTCGACCTTCGGGCACGTCTCGCTCGGGCACACCCTGCTGCTGGTGCTCGCCGGTGCGGCCACCGCCGTTCCGCTGCTGCTCTTCGCCGGGGCGGCCAACCGGCTTCCGCTGTCCGGCCTGGGCATGTTGCAGTACCTCGCGCCGATCCTCCAGCTCGGCTGCGGGGTGCTGATCTTCCACGAGCCGATGCCGCCGGCCCGACTGGCCGGCTTCGCGCTGGTCTGGGTGGCGCTGATGGTCTTCACCGTCGACGCGGTGCGGCACACCCGCCGCACCCGGGCCGCCGCCCGTACCCCGATCCCGGTCACCGCCGGCACGCGGTGACCGGAACTCAGCGCACGTCGTAGCCGAGCACGGCGGTGCCGTCGGCGCGGACCAGCTCCAGCCGGACCAGCTCCGCGTCGGTGAAGCGGGTCGCGCCGCTGAGGCGTACCTCGTCGCCGGGCGCGGCCAGCCACGAGCCGATCTGCTCCGTGGCGCCGTCCGGGCCGTGCGCCACCAGCCGGAACGTGTACGCCTTGCCGTAGCCGGCGGTCGCGTCGTACCCGCAGCGCATGGTGACCTCGGTGCCCCAGTCGGTGCCGGTCAACCCGATCTCGGCGTGCACCGGGGCCTTCGCCGCCACCGGCTGCATGGCGACCATCCGCACCGCCTGGACGGTCGGCCCGGGCGGGGTGGGAGGCCGCAGCACGGCCGCGCCCCCGACGCCCACGACCAGGGCGAGCGCGGCGGCGGCCAGCGTGGTCAGGGCGTACCGTCGGCGCGCGCCGGATCGCTCCCGGCGCCGGTGCTCCCGCGCGGCGGAGAGCAGCGCGGGCACCCGGTTCGGCTCCTGCGGCGGGGGCAGGAACTCGTCCAGCGCGGCCGGGTCGAGCCGGCCGAGCAGCCCGGGCAGCACGGCGATCTCGCCGACCGCCTCCCGGCACGCCGCGCAGCCGGCCAGGTGCCGCTCGTAGGCGGCGCGGTCGGCGGGAGCGAGGGCGCCCAGCACGTACGCGCCGTCGTCGTGCGCGAACTCGCAGCGGGTCATCCGGTCACCCCCATCTCGGCCAGGACCAACCGTAGTGAGCGCAGCGCGTAGTGCGTGCGGGACTTGACCGTCCCCGGTGGCACCCCCAGCCGGGCGGCCGCCTCGGCCACCGAACGGCCCTGGTAGAAGCACTCGACCAGGACCTCCCGGTGGGTGGGGCTGAGCCGGTTCAGGGCCTCGGCGACGGTCCACGCCTCCACCGCGCGCTCCGCTTCGTCGACCGCCTCCGGCGGCTCGGGCAGGTCGTCGGTGAACACCTCACCGACCCGGGTGGACCGGCGCCGCCAGGCGTCGATCGCCAGGTTCCGCGCCGTGGTGAAGAGCCAGGCGCGGACGGAGCCGCGCCGCGGGTCGAGCGACTCGGGGTGGCGCCAGGCCCGCAGCAGGGTCTCCTGCACCAGGTCCTCGGCCCGGGTACGGTCGCCGTTGACCAGTCGGAGCGCGTGCGCGTACAGCGCCTCCGCGTGCTCGTCGTGCAGCGCGCGCAGCAGTTGGGCGTCGTGGTCGCTGATGGTGATCCCCTCGCTCTCCGCGGCGAGTGCGGCGAATGCGTTCGCCCGTGGATACGCGCCGTCACGCCGATCGGTTCACCTGCGACCGCTGTTCACATCCGGTTCACGCCGAGTCCGGCGACCGCTCACCGCGCCCTGGCAGCCTCCGGCCGGTACGCACGTCGATCGGATGATCCGGCGTGCCACCGACCTTGCTTCCAGGAGGCTCGTGAAATGAGCGACCGTCCCCGGCTGCTGCCGTTGCTGGGCGCCACCCGCCACGGCAGCCGCGATGCGATGACCTGTCTGTACCGGTGCGGCAACGCCTGCGACCACCCGGTGCCCAATTCTTCCGACAACGCGTACTTCGGGGACCTGGTGGCGGCCGAGGTGTCCCGGCGC
>NZ_JAEVHN010000588.1:0-3824 GCF_016803375.1 Micromonospora sp. 4G55 | reverse complement strand
TACCAGGGCCGAACCCGGCCACCAGCCGCCGGGTGGGCACCTCGCTGCGCGAGTCACAGTTCGAGCTACGGCTCGTGTTGGTCCGCTTCCCGAGCTACGACCGCGCGGAGATACTGCGTCGGCTGACCGCCTACGAGGCCGGCCGACTCACGCCGCCAGGGCCGATCGACCGGTCAAGCATGACGCCCACGCATCTGGCGTGATGGCGCGTCCTCAGGCAGGCCCATGAGGATTGCCGCGAAATCCTCACGGCGCCGGCGGCAGTAGCGGGCTCGTGGGGGCCAGAGTCATCCGTCATCGGCAGCGAACTGTCTTGACGGTGGCGGCGTAGCGCTGCGCGCCGCCCGCACGCCGCAGCACCCGTCCGTCGATGATGGACCATCGAAGCACGGCAATGCTATCCGTACCTCGCCGACCCGCGTCAAGAGGCCTCGGGGGACGGGGTACGACGGCGGGGCGCGGCCGGGCTGACACTTTTCCGGGCAGCTTTGCGGAGGAAGACAAATCGCGGTCCCCATCGACCCGGATGGTTGACACGGGGGGCGGCCGGACTGAAACCTGCCGGGCAGAGAGCGCTTTCTCGACACATCGCGGCAACCCGACCGTCATCACCACCGTCCGGGTGCGGCGGCGGCGTCACCGGCCGGCCACCGGTGCGTCACCGCCGGCCGTCGACCCCGTCGCGGGTCGGCCCCCTCGAATCCCCAGGAGAGGTCCATGCTCCCCGTGCCACCCACCTCCACCCCGCGCCGCCGCGCGCGCCGGTTGCTCGCCGCGACGGCGTCCACCCTGCTGCTCGGCACCCTGCTCGTCACCACCGCGCCACCGGCCGCGGGCGCGCTGCCGGCGGCCGCCTGCGACACCGGCACCAACATCGCACTCCAGCGGCCGGTGACCACCTCGTCGACCGAGAACGCCGGCACCGCCGCCGCGAACGCGGTCGACGGCAACCCCGGCACCCGCTGGTCCAGCGCGTTCAGCGATCCTCAGTGGATCTCCGTTGACCTGGGCAGCAGCCGGACCATCTGCCAGGTCACCCTGAACTGGGAGACCGCCTACGGCCGGGCGTACCAGCTCCAGACCTCGCCGGACGGGACCACCTGGACGACGATCCACTCCACCACCTCGGGCACCGGCGGCACGGAGAGCGTGAGCGTCACCGGCACCGGCCGCTACCTGCGGATGTACGGCACCCAGCGGGCCACCGGATACGGCTACTCGCTCTGGGAGCTGGCCGTCTTCGCCGCCTCCGGCGGCACCATCCCCGGCGGTGGCCCGCTCGGCCCCAACGTGATCACCTTCGACCCGTCCATGCCGAGCAGCCAGATCCAGGGCCAGCTCGACACGGTGTTCCGCGGCCAGGAGGCGAACCAGTTCGGCAGCCAGCGGTACGCCCTGATGTTCAAGCCGGGCGACTACCGCGGGATCAACGCCCAGGTCGGCTTCTACACCTCGATCATGGGCCTCGGCCGTAACCCGGGCGACGTGCGCATCCACGGGGACATCACCGTGGACGCCGGCTGGTTCAACGGCAACGCCACCCAGAACTTCTGGCGTTCCGCGTCCAACATGCAGGTCTTCCCGTCGGCCGGCGCGACCCGGTGGGCGGTCTCCCAGGCCGCCCCGTTCCGGCGGATGGACATCCAGGGCGACCTGAACCTGGCGCCGGCCGGGTACGGCTGGGCCAGCGGCGGGTACATCGCAGACAGCCGGGTCACCGGGATCGTCCAGCCGTACTCGCAGCAGCAGTGGTTCACCCGGGACAGCACCGTCGGCGGGTACCTCAACGCGGTGTGGAACGTGGTCAACTCGGGCGTGGTCGGCGCCCCCGCCACCAGCTTCCCCAACCCGCCCTACACCACCGTCGCGCAGACGCCGGTCAGCCGCGAGGCGCCGTACCTGTACCTCGACGCGGGCGGCAACTACCAGGTCTTCGTGCCGAGCCTGCGGCGAAACTCGTCGGGGGCGTCCTGGCTGGGCGGCGCGACACCCGGCTCGTCCCTCCCGCTGAGCCAGTTCTACGTGGCCCACCCCGGCGACTCCACCGCCACCATCAACGCCGCCCTCGCGCAGGGCCTGCACCTGCTCTTCACGCCGGGCGTCTACAACGTCACCGAGACGATCACCGTCAACCGACCCGACACGGTGGTGCTGGGCATCGGGTTCCCGACGCTGGTCCCGGCGAACGGGGTCACCCCGATGTCGGTCGCCGACGTCGACGGGGTGAAGCTGGCCGGCCTGCTGTTCGACGCCGGCCCGGTCAACTCCCCGGTGCTGCTGCGGGTCGGTCCGACCGGGTCCGCCGCCGATCACTCGGCGAATCCGACCTCGATCCAGGACGTGTTCTTCCGCATCGGCGGCGCCCAGGCGGGCAAGGCCACCACCAGCCTGGTGGTCAACTCCGACGACACGCTCATCGACCACATCTGGGCCTGGCGGGCCGACCACGGCGCCGGCGTCGGCTGGACGGTCAACACCGCCGACACCGGCCTGGTCGTCAACGGCGACGACGTGAACGCCTACGGGCTGTTCGTCGAGCACTACCAGAAGACCGAGGTGATCTGGAACGGCGCGAACGGCAAAGTGATCTTCTTCCAGAACGAGCTGCCCTACGACCCGCCGAACGCGGCGGCCTGGACCAACGGTGGGCGGACCGGGTACGCCGCGTTCGCCGTCGCCCCGTCGGTCACCTCGTTCGAGGGTTGGGGCATGGGCAGCTACTGCTACTTCAACGTCGACCCGACCATTGCGGCGTACCACGCCTTCCAGGCCCCCGTCACTCCCGGCGTGCGGTTCCACAACCTGCTCACCATCTCGCTCGGCGGTAACGGGTCGATCACCCACGTCATCAACGACACCGGCGCGGCCACCCCGACCAGCTCGACCACCCCGGTCAACCTGGTCAGCTACCCGTAACCCGCGGTCGCCGGATCTGGCCGGTGGTGGGCCCCATGCCCGCCACCGGCCGCCCGCCGTACCGGACTTTCGGTAATCTGCCGGCCGCCCCGAGGGTCTCCTTCTCGCAGGCCCGGTGCGACGGCGTTCCGGGGTGGACACACGAAGGTGAGTGACATGCTGGGAACCAGCCGGGGTGGACCCGACCGGGCCACCGTGGTCGCGGCCCGCGACGGTGACCCGCAGGCGCTGGACGCTCTGGTGGCGCAGTCTCTGCCGCTGGTCTACAACATCGTCGGCCGGGCGGTGCGCCGGCACGCCGACGTCGACGACGTGGTCCAGGAGACCCTGCTCCGCGTGGTCCGTCACCTGCCCGAGCTGCGCGACCCCGGCGCGTTCCGGTCCTGGCTGGTGGCGATCACGGTCCGGCAGGTCCGGGACCAGGAGGAGCTGCGTCGCGCCGCCGCATCGCGGACCGCCGACCTCGACGTGGTCCAGGAGGTGCCCGACCCGGCCTCGGACTTCGTGGCGACCGCCATCCTCCGCCTCGGCCTCACCGACCAGCGGCGCGAGGTCGCCGAGGCGACCCGGTGGCTCGACCCGGACGACCAGACCCTGCTCGCCCTGTGGTGGCTGGAGGAGACCGGCGAGCTGACCCGCCCGGAACTGGCCGACGCGCTCGGCCTCTCCCCCGCCCACGCCGCCGTTCGGGTCCGGCGGATGAAGGAGCAGTTGCGGATCGGGCGCACGCTGGTGCGGGCGCTGCGCAGCCGCCCCGGCTGCCCCGAACTGCACGCCGTCGGGCAGCGGTGGGACGGTCGGCCGAACCCGCTGTGGCGCAAGCGGCTGGCCCGCCACGTCCGCGACTGCCCGGTCTGCCGGCGGCACGGTGCCGGGCTGCTCCCGGTCGACCGGCTGCTGGCCGGGCT
>NZ_JAEVHN010000587.1:0-3829 GCF_016803375.1 Micromonospora sp. 4G55 | reverse complement strand
CCGGGGCGTCGGCCGCCGCCAGCCGGCGCGCGGTGAGCAGCGGGTCGGGCCGCAGCAGCACCAGGAGTACGACGCGGCGAGCACGAACGCGGCGGCGCTGAACGCGAACGGACCGGCCAGCGGTGGCAGTCCCCACCCGCTGGTGGTGCGGTCGGCGAGCGCGGCGAAGTTCGGCGCGGCCACCGCGCCGATGGTGGTGGCCCAGACGATCAGCGACAGCTGGCGGCCCCGGCGGGCCGGCTCGGCGAGGTCCACCGCGGCGTAGCGGGCCTGGAGGTTCGCCGCGGTGCCGCCGCCGAAGAGCAGCATGCCGAGGAAGAGCAGCGGTACGAAGCGGGTGACCGTGGCGAGCACCACCAGCACGGCGCCGACGGCGCCGGACAGGTAGGCGACGGCCAGCCCGGGTCGCCGGCCGTGCCCGTTCATGATCCGGGTGACCGGGACGGCGAGCAGCGCCCCGCCGACCACGGCGGCGCTCTGCGCCAGGCCGGCGACGGCGGTGCCGGCGACCCGGGCGGCGAGCAGCGCCCCCACCGAGATGCCGATGGTGACGCCGATCCCGCCGATGATCTGGGTGGTGAACAGCAGGCGCAGGGTCCGTCGCTGGATCGGCGCGACGTCCGGCCGGGTACGGGCCGGCGCGGTCAGGTCGGTGGCCATGCGGCCTCCTCGGTAAGGGGTCAGACGCGGGCCCCATCCTTGCAAACCGGCCCCGCCCCGGGGGACCCGGTTTCGCTACAGGCCGAGCCCGCGCCCGATGATCTCCTTCATGATCTCCGTGGTGCCGCCGTAGATGGTCTGCACCCGCCCGTCGAGCCACGCCTTCGCCACCGGGTACTCCAGCATGAATCCGTAGCCGCCGTGCAGCTGCACGCAGCGGTCGGCGACCTTGTTCTGCAGCTCGGTGGTCCACCACTTGGCCTTCGCGGCGTCGGTGACCGAGAGCCGGCCGGCGTTGAACTCGGCCACGCAGTGGTTGACGAAGGTGCGCGCGATGGTGACCTCGGTGTCCAGCTCCGCCAGCAGGAACCGGTTGTGCTGGAACTTGCCGATCGCCGGCCGAACGCCTCCCGCGAGCGGGCGTAGTCGAGGGTCACCGCGAGCAGCTTCTCCGCCGCCGCCACCGCCGCGACGGCGATGCTGAGCCGCTCCCGGGGCAGGTTGGCCATCAGGTGGTAGAAGCCGTGGTTCTCGGTGCCGATCAGGTTCTCCGCCGGCACCCGGCAGTCGTCGAAGAAGAGTTCGGCGGTGTCGTTGGCCTTCAGGCCCACCTTCGCCAGCCGCCGGCCCCGGGTGAAGCCGGGGGTACCGGTCTCCACCGCGACCAGGCTGACCCCGTGCGCGCCCTGGTCCGGCGCGGTACGCACCACCACGATCACCAGGTCGGCCATCTCGCCGTTGGTGATGAACGTCTTCTGCCCGTTGAGCACCCACCCGTCGCCGTCGCGGACCGCGTTGGTGCGGATCCCGGCCAGGTCGCTGCCCGCACCCGGCTCGCTCATCGCGATCGCGGTGACCAGGTCGCCGGAGCAGAACCCGGGCAGCCAGCGCTTGCGCTGCTCGTCGGTGGTCAGCTCGGTCAGGTACGGCGCCACCACGTCGTTGTGCAGGCCGAAGCCGAGCCCCGAGCAGCCCGACGCGACGATCTCCTCGTCCAGCACCGCGTTGAACCGGAAGTCGCGCTGCCCGCCGCCGCCGTGGTCGGTGTCGACGTCCATGCCGAGCAGCCCGGCCGCGCCGGCCTTGCGCCACACCTCGCGGTCGACGATGCCGTCGGCCTCCCACCGGGGGTGGTGCGGCACCGCCTCGCGGGCCAGGAACTCCCGGCACAGGTCGCGGAACTCCTCGTGGACCGGTTCGTACAGATGCTGCTCCATGGCGGCCAGTGTGGCACCGCTCACCCGCGCTGCCCAGGGGCGGTGGCAGGCGTTCCCAGCGGCGTACGGGTCAGGGTGCGCGTGGCGAGCACGAGCACGACGGCGAGGACGAGCCGAAGGCCGGCGGCGGTCTGCGCCTGCCTCGCCGACGACGTGACGTACCGCCCGAACGCCTGGGCCGGTCCGGCCCACCGTCCACGGGCGGGACGCGGTGACAGCCGCCTTCGCCGATCAGCTCGGACCCGGCGAGGGCCCGGTGCTCGGCCCGGTCTGGGCGGCCGGCGAGCGGGTGGTCTGCGAGTGGGCGTGGGCGCCGGCCGAGAACGGCACCGTGCTGTGCGGCCTGGACGTCTACCGGGTCCACGACGGCCGGATCGCCGCCAAGGACGCCTCGGGCAAGATCACGACCGGGCCCTGAACCGGGGCGCTACCCGGCCAGCGCGCTGGCGCCGACGGTCAGGTCCTGCACCAGCCCCGCGTACGCGCGTCCTGGTCGTCGGCGCGCAGCACGGCGGACGGGTGGATGGTGGCCAGCAGCTGCGCGGCGGGCGCGTCGGCCACCTTCCCGGCGCTGTCCACCGGGACCCGGACGAAGTCCTCCGGGCGCTGCGCGGCGGCCGGCCAGGGCAGCAGCTCGCCGCGCTGCTTGGTCACCCGGAACGCCGGGCCGAGCAGGGCCTTGGCGGCGGTCGCGCCGAGCACCACCACCAGGTCCGGACGCAACCGGGAGAACTCCGCGACCAGCCACGGCCGGCAGGCGGTGATGTGCACCCGGTCCGGCGTCTGGTGGATACGCCGCTTCCCGCGTAGCTCGAACCTGAAGTGCTTTACGGCATTCGTCAAATAGATGTGCTTTGGGTCGATTCCGGCGTCGTCGACCGCCCGCCGCAACAGCCGGCCGGCTGGGCCGACGAAGGGCAGTCCTTTTTGATCTTCCATGTCGCCGGGCTGCTCGCCGACCAGGACCACCCGGGCGCTCTCGTCACCCCGGCCGAAGACCGTCTGCGAGGCGTCGCGGTACAGCTCGCAGCCCCGGCAGCCGGCGGCCGCGGTGCGCAGCTCGTCGAGGGTGTCCGCCTGCGGCGGGATGAACTGCTGCGCACCGGGCGCGGCGTCGGTCTCGGCCATGGCGAACTTTATATACCGGATTCGCCGGCGACGCCGGGTGCGGCGCGGCCGGGCCGGCGCGCGTCAGTAGCCCCCGCCACCGTCGCCACCGCCGCCCATGGCGAGCGCGATCACCACGATCACCAAGATCACCGCGATCGCGATGGCGATCCAGAGCCCCGTCCTCGATCTGGGTCCAGCCATGACCGGTCACCTCCGGCCGCGCGCTTACCCTCCGAAATGTCGACCATGCGCGTCGAGGACCAGCCGGTTCACGTGGTGAACGGCCCGGCGGGGCCGGCCGGAGCACCCGCGCGACCGCGTCGGCGACCGGCACCAGGTCGGCGTCGTCGAGCGCGCTGACGGTGATCCGGATCCCGGGCTCGGCGCCGATCCGGTAGAGCGCGCCGGGCGCCACCGACCACCCGGCGTCGCGCAGCGCGGTGACCACGCTGGTCTCGTCCGGCACCGGCAGCCAGATGTTGATGCCGCTGCGACCGCGCCCGGCCAGCCCCCGGGCGGCGAGCGCCGCCAGCAGCCCGGTACGCCGCCGCTCGTACTCCTCGCCGGAGCGGCGGACCAGCTCCGCGGTGGCCGGTCGCGCCAGAGCGACAGCACCAGCCGTTGCAGCACGGTGGAGACCCAGCCGGCGCCGACCCGGGCGCGGCCGGCGACCCGGGACACGGTGGCCTCGTCGCCGGCCAGCACCGCCAGCCGCAGGTCGGGCCCGAACGGCTTGCTCACCGACCGGACGAAGGCCCACGCCGGGGTCGCCCCGGCGAGCGGGTGCAGCGGCACCCGGGCCAGCTCGGGCGGCGTGGTCGTCCTCGATCAGCAGCAGGTCG
>NZ_JAEVHN010000586.1:0-3833 GCF_016803375.1 Micromonospora sp. 4G55 | reverse complement strand
AGCGCGGCCGGCGGCCCGGTGGACCAGGCCGGGGGCGGGTTTGCGGCAGGCGCAGTCGTCGCCGTCGTCGTGCGGGCAGACCTGCCAGGTGTCGAACGGGCCGAGCAGTGTCTCGATCCGGGCGTGCACCGCCCGCATCTGCGCGGCGGTGAACAACCCCTTGGCCAGCCCGGACTGGTTGGTCACCACGCCGAGGCGCAGGCCGGCCGCGCGCAGCCGGTCCAGCGCCGCCCGCGCGCCCGGCATCGGCCGCACCTTCTCCGGGTCACCGTTGTACGGCACGTCCTCGACCAGGGTGCCGTCCCGGTCCAGCAGCACCGCGTCGAACAGGACCGGCCGGATCACGGCCCGGTCGACCCGGCCTGACCTGCGCTGATCCGGCTCCATCTGGTCCCGTCGCACGGGCGGCGGGTTCCCGGAGCCCCGGGGAGTAAACATCATCTACCCGGCGGTACGGCTCGTCGCCGTCCCGGCCGCGCAGGGGTCGCCGACCGGGCCTTACCCGTCGCCCCGGAGAAGCTAACGCCCGGTCCGACCCGCCGGTTAGCCCCGGTCGGAGTCGGGGTACTGGACGCCAGTGGCGATTGTGGAGAAAGTGATCGACGCTCCCCCGCAGCAGGTGTTCGACGTGCTGGCGGACGGGTGGACGTACAGCGACTGGGTGGTCGGCACCGTGCACGTGCGGGACGTCGACGACACCTGGCCGCGGGTGGGCAGCCAACTGCACCACAAGGCGGGGCCGTGGCCACTCTCGTTGCATGACTCCTCGACCGTGCTGGCCTGCGAGCCGCCGCACAAGATGGTCATCAAGGCCGGGCTCTGGCCGGCCGGTGAGGCGATCGTGGTGTTCACCCTGGAACCGGTCGGCGCCGACGCCACCCGAGTGCGGATCGGCGAGGACTTCGCCGCCGGGCCGCTGCGCTGGCTCCGCAACAAGCTCAACGACCTGGTCCTGCACCAACGCAACAAGGAGACCCTGCGGCGGCTCTCCGACATCGCCACCCGTCAGAAGGCGGACGAGGCCGCGGAGAGTTGAGGGGCGGGGAGCCTCGACGGGGCCCGACGGGGCACTGGCTACCCTTTGGGGGAAAACCGTCGGCAACCAGAGGATGTCCGTCATGATCGAACCCGTGGAGCTGCCCTCGCCGTGGCGGGAAGCACGCCTGACCGTCGTGGTCCCCACCTACAACGAGGCGGGCAACCTCCCGGTGGTGGTCGAGCGGCTCCTCGCCCTGCCGCTGCCCGGCCTCAAGGTGCTGGTGGCGGACGACAACTCCCCGGACGGCACCGGCGAGGTGGCCGACAAGCTGGCCATCGAGCACCCCGACCGGATCCAGGTCGTGCACCGGGCCGGCAAGGAGGGCCTGGGCCGGGCGTACGTCGACGGGATCGGCCGGGCGCTCGACGGCGGCGCCGACTACGTGGCGCAGATGGACGCCGACCTGTCCCACCCGCCGGAGGCCCTGCCCGGCATGCTCGGCGCGCTGCTCTCCACCCAGGCCGGCGTGGTGATCGGCTCCCGGTACGTGCCCGGTGGCGAGCTGGACGAGAACTGGCCGCTGTACCGCCGCGCGCTCAGCGGCTGGGCGAACCTCTACGTGCACACCCTGCTGCGGGTGCGGATCCGTGACCTCACCGCCGGCTTCAAGATCTGGCGGGCGGACGCCCTGCGCGACATCGGCTTGGAGCGGGTGCAGTCCAACGGGTACAGCTTCCAGGTCGAGATGCACTACCTCGCCACCAAGCTGGGGCACACCATCCTGGAGGTGCCGATCCGCTTCGAGGAGCGCCGCGACGGCGCCTCGAAGATGACCACCGCCACCAAGGTGGAGAGCGCGCTGATGCCGTTCAAGCTGCGTACCCGGCACCGCAACCTGGAGCGCTGACCCACCCGTCCGCACCCGGACCGTCACGCGGCGTGACGTCTCCGGCGCGGACACCGTCGTGAGCGACCTGTCCGAGGGGCATGCACATGCCGCTGGGGCAGGTCGCTTGTTTCGACAGGGGGTCAGCGGTAGACCGCGCGGTGGGCGGCACCGATCGCCCGGGCGTACAGGCCGCCGGTGAGGGCCCGGTTGCGGCTCAGCGCCGCCTGCGCCGCGTTCGCACCCGGGGCGCCGTGCACCCCGCCGCCCGGGTTCGCCGAGGCGCTGGCCAGGTAGAGCCGGTCGACCGGGGTGTCCGGCCGGCCCAGGCCGGGCACCGGGCGCAGGAAGAGCTGCTGGTACGCGGCGGCCGTGCCGCCACCCACCGCGCCGCCGATCAGGCTCGGGTTGCGCTCCTCCAGGTCGACGGGGCCGGCCACGAAGCGGCCCCGGACGAGCCCCTTGAAGCCGGGGGCGTGGCGCTCCAGCACCGCCTCCATCCGGTCCACGTGCGCGGCCACGTCCTCGGCCCGCCAGTCCCGCCGGAACGGCAGGTGGGTGTACGACCAGAGCGACTCCGTGCCGGCCGGTGACCGGGTCGCGTCGGCGGTGGTCATCTGGCCGACCAGCAGGAACGGGTCCTCCGGCAGCTGCCCGCAGGCCAGGTCCGCCGCGTAGCGGGTGAGCCCGTCGACGTCCGTGGCCAGGTGGACGGTGCCCGCCCCGGCGACCTGCGGGTTTGTCCACGGCATCGGCCCGTCCAGCGCCCAGTCGACCTTGACCGTCGACCCGTCCCAGCGGAAGTGGTCGAGGTCCTCGACCAGCCGGGGCGGCAGCCAGGCCGCGCCGACCAGGTCCAGGTAGAGCGCCGGCGCGGGCACGTCGGCCAGCACCGCCCGACGGGCCCGCCAGGTGGCGCCGCCCTCGGTCCGTACGCCCATCGCCCGGCCCCGGGCGATGAGCACCCGGTCCACCCGGGCCGAGTAGGTGATCCGGCCGCCCTTGGCGATCAGCCGCGCGACCAGCGCGTCGGTGATCCGCTGCGCGCCGCCCACCGGCACCGGCCAGCCGACCTCCTGACCGAGCATGGCGAGCAGCCAGCCGTAGATGCCCGAGCCGGCGTCGTCGGGCGACAGGTCGGTGTGCAGGGCGCAACTGGCCATCAGCGCGGGCGCGCCCTCGCCCCGGAACACCTCGCGGCCGAACTGCCGGCTCGGCAGCACCAGCCGGCGGGCCAGCCGCAGCGCCCCGGCGGTGCGCAGCCGGCCCAGCAGCTCCAGCCCGTCGCGGACCGGCGGGAAGGGGGTGAACAGGGCGTTCACCAGGGGACGGGAGATCGCCCGCCAGTCGTCGTACGTGTCGAGCCAGCGTTGCCCGTCGCCGGGCGCGAACGCCTCCATCGACGCGGCGCTGCGGTCGGGGTCGCGGTTGAGCACCGCCGCCCGGCCGTCCGGCAGCACGTGCGCCAGCACGTCGGGCGCGTTCGTCCAGGCCACTCCGTACGCGTCGAGGCGAAGCCCGCGCAGCACCGGCGAGGCGTACCCGAGGGGGTAGAAGGAGCTGTAGAGGTCGCTCAGGTAGCCGGGGGCGGTCACCTCGGCGGAGCGGACCGCCCGCCGGGGGCGCCGGTGGCCTCCAGGACCAGCACGTCCCAGCCGGCGTCGGCGAGCAGGTTGGCGGCCACCAGTCCGTTGTGCCCGGCGCCGATGACGACGGCGTCCGCGGTCTCGATGCCGGTCCCGGTCATCCGATCCGCCTACCCGGCCAGCAACCGGGCGAAACGCGTTTGCCTCGCCGGGACCGGGGCATCCACTGCCGCATGTACAGGGTTGAACAGCTCATCGGTGGAGTGTGGGGCGCGGGCGGCGCGGGCGGTGAACTGGTCGTGCACGATCCCGCCGACGGCACGCCGGTCAGCACCGTACCGGTGGCGACGGCGGACGAGGTGGCCAAGGCGGTCGAGGCGGC
>NZ_JAEVHN010000585.1:0-3840 GCF_016803375.1 Micromonospora sp. 4G55 | reverse complement strand
GGCCGCCAGCCGGGTCGCGCTCACCCCGGACCAGACGGCCGAGGTCGACGCCGAGCGGGTCGCCCGGTGGATCGTCGACCAGTACCCCACCGCCGGTACCCCGGGGTGTGCTGGGCTCCCCGCACGCCTCGGCGGTGCACCTGGCGGTCGCCCTGGGCGTACCGTGGCTGCCCGCCGCTTTCGAGATGACCGCGCACTGGAACCGCGGCGCGGTGGACCGGCCGCGCGCGGCCCTGGACCACGGCGCGGCGCTCGCCGCCCGGGTGCTGGCCAGCAACCCCGAGCTGCATCTGCGGCAGGTGCACTGCCCGGCCAGCCGGGGCGCGCTGGCCGGGTCCACGGTGTCGCTGGTGGCCCGCTGGCAGGCCCTGCCCCAGGCGTACGCCCGCTTCCTGGCCGACCGCCTGGAGCCCGCCGCGTCGCTGCTGGTGGTCCGCGACGGGCGCACCTGGCCGGTCAGCGACGAGGGGCAGGGGCACAGCTTCCAGCTCGGCTGCCCGGGCAGCGGCCTGGAGCCGGTGGACTTCCACCCCGACTCGCACGCGCTGCGCCAGGTGCTCCGGTCGGCCGGCGGCGACGGCGGGCACTGGGAGCCGCCGGAGGTCTCCGCCGCCGGCGAGCACGCCGAGCACGGGGTGGATCCCGGCTTCGTCGACGGGGCGCGGCACTGGGGCCGGCGCCGCGGCCATGGGCTGCACGAGGTGCACGTCCCGCAGCCCACCGCGCTCAGCGCGGCCGTCGCGGACCTCTACCGGCGGTGGCTGCGGCGGGCCGGCAAGACCGGCGACCGGCTGGTGGTCGAGTGCGGCCGGCTGCTCGACCCGTGGCAGGTGGTGCGGGCGGGGCTGGTGCCGTACTGGTGCGAGAACGCCACCCGGCGCAGCGTCGACGGGGTGGAGTTGTGGCTGGCCGGCAGCGAGCCGTTCAGCTCGGTGGACGTGCTGCCGGAGTCGCCGGGGATGCGCTCGCCCGCCCTCGCCGGGCTGCCCCAGTGGCTCGCCGTGGCGGCGTTCGGCCGCCGCCGCCGGGCGCTCGACCGCACCGCCGCCCGGGGCTACCCGGTCGCCTCGGTGCCCACCCGCCGGGCCACCGAGGTGCTCCGCAACCAGCCGTACGACCTGCCGGTGCCACCGCCGCTCGGGGTGGCCGAGGCGCTCGCCGCGCTGCGCGAGGACGGTGCTCCGATGGGCCTCGCCGTCTCCTGAATCCGGCGGAAATCCGGACGTCCGGCGGTTTCCCGCCGACCCGCCGGACCGAGCTGCCGAAACATCCTCGCGAACCCGGGGTCGCGTGATTGAGTACCTACGGAGCGGGAACACCGCTCGCTGCGACGGACCGAGCACGCCGCGTAGCGTGCTGTCGTCGCTCTCGCGCGTCCGGTGACACCGGCGCGGCACGTGACCAAACTTCCGGCCCGGTGCGTGGCCCGACCACGCGCACGACCGGCTCCCATCCGGGCGGGGGACCTTCCTGAGGGAGGCGCGGATGTTAGGACAGACCACCACAACCACACCACCGCCGACGGAACGCGGCCTGGAGGACCTGGACGCGGCCGCGCTGGCGTACGCGGCGCGGATCGCGGGCCTGCCACCGGAGCGTCGGCAGGAGGCCAGGGACGACCTCGTCCGGTTCGCCCTGCCCTTCGCCGGCCGGCTGGCCCGTCGCTACCGGGGGCGCGGCGAGCCGCTGGAGGACCTGGAGCAGGTCGCCCGCCTCGGCCTGGTCAACGCCGTCGACCGGTACGACCCCGAGCGGGGTTCGTTCACCGCGTACGCGGCGATCACCATCGTGGGCGAGATCAAACGGCACTTCCGGGACCGCACGTGGGGGGTGCACGTGCCCCGCCGGCTGCGCGACCTGATCCTGGAGGTCGGGCAGGCCACCGCGGCGCTGACCAGCGAGCTGTCCCGGGCGCCGAGCGTGGCGGAGTTGGCCGCGCGGCTGGAGACCCCGGAGGTGGAGATCCTCGCCGCGCTGGAGTCGGCCGCCGGCTACAGTCCGGCCTCGCTGAACGCGCCGGTGGGCGGGGAGAGCTCGGCCGAGTTCGGCGACCTGGTCGGCGAGTCCGACAACGCGCTGGAGTCGGTCGACGACCGGGTGACGGTCAGCGGGCTGCTGCACCGGCTGCCCTGGCGGGAACGGCGCATCCTGGCCATGCGGTTCTACGGCAACCAGACCCAGGCGGAGATCGCCGCCCGGTTCGGCATCTCCCAGATGCACGTCTCCCGGTTGCTGTCCCGGGCGCTGACCTGGCTGCGCCAGGCGATGCTCGCCGACGCGCCGCCGCCCTGGCAGAACGGCGCCGCCGAGTGCGAGACCGGCCGGAACCGGATCGCGCTCAAGCGCACCGGCGACCGGGTGGTGGTCGAGGTCGGCGGCGAGATCGACCGGGACGGCGCCGACCAGCTGCGCCGGGTGATGCTGGAGGCGGTCACCGGCCAGCCTCGGGAGGTGGTGGTCGACCTGGACGGCGCCGGCGGGGTCGACGCCGGCGGGATCGCCGCCCTGATGGCCGGCCGCGACGCGGCGGCGCGCACCGGCGTCCCGCTGCGGCTGACCCGGGTCCAGCCCGCGGTACGCCGGTCGCTCACCGCCGCCGGCCTGCCCGCCACCGCCGACGCCTGATCATCGCCGCCCGACCCCGGCACGGCCCGCCCGTGCCGGGGTCGGTGGCTGCTCGCTTCCCGCGACCAGTTACTCGCCACCCCGGCTGTCCGGCTCGGTCACCGCGGCCGGCGGCTAGCGGCCGGCGGCCACTCGGTCCCGTCGCTGAGGTGCACGCTGCGGACGGTGGGTGGCCGCGCAGACCCACCTGGCCGACGGCTACTCGGCCGCGTCGCAGACCCACCTGGCCGGCGACCGCTCGGCCGCGTCGCCGAGCCGCCCGCCGCAGGCGGCAGGTGGGCGCGCACCGGCACCCCATCCGTAGATCTTGGAAAGTTGCCGTCAGCAGCGAACGGCAACTGTCCAAGATCCATGGTGCCGCCCGCCGCGGCGCGAGGGAGCCACGGGAGGTGACACGGTGCGGCCGCCACCACCGGGTAGCGGTGGTGGCGGCCACGTGGCCGTCGGCGCGGCGAGCGGACGGTCAGTGCTCCTCGGGGTCGCCCTTGGTGTGCGGATGCCGCCAGCGCTCGTCCGGCTCCGGGCGCTCCTGGGCGCCGAGCGGGTTGCCCTCCGGCTCGTCGGTCTGCTCGAAGCTGGGCCGGCGGATCACCTCCGGCTCCGGTACCTCGACCGGCCGGGCCCCGGACTGCGGGGCGGGCTGGTACTCCACCGCCTCCCGGGCGCCGTGCGCGCCCTCGGCCGCCGGCGACTCCGGGACGTGCCGCTCGTGTCGCAGCTCCTCGCGGAACTCCTGGGGCGGGCGGGTGGTGCGTTGCGGCAGGTCGCGGCCCAGGTCGGCGACGTGCGGGCCGTACTTGGCGTCGAACGCCGGGCGCTCGGAGCGGATCCGGGGCATCCGGTCGAAATTGCGCAGCGGGGGCGGGCAGGTCGTCGCCCACTCCAGGGAGTTGCCGAAGCCCCACGGGTCGTCCACGTTCACCATCGCGCCGTACCGCCAGGTCTTCCAGACGTTGTAGATGAAGAACAACGTGGACGCGCCGAGCACGAACGAGCCGATGCTGGAGACCATGTTCAGTGTGGTGAAGCCGTCCTGCGCCAGGTAGTCGGAGTACCGGCGGGGCATGCCCTCGTTGCCGAGCCAGTGCTGCACCAGGAAGGTGGCGTGGAAGCCGACGAACATCGTCCAGAAGTGGATCTTGCCGAGCCGCTCGTCGAGCAGCCGGCCGGTCATCTTGGGGAACCAGAAGTAGATTCCGCCGAAGGCGGCGAAGA
>NZ_JAEVHN010000584.1:0-3841 GCF_016803375.1 Micromonospora sp. 4G55 | reverse complement strand
TACGGGCGAGGGGGTCGGCTCCTCGGCGACGGCCGGCTCTCGGCCGACGTCGGTGACCGGAGGGCTCCCGTCGGCGGCCGGTCCGCCCCCGGCTGCGGCTGCGGCATCGCGGCAATCTCCTCTCGCGCCGGTAGCGAGGTTAGTACCGGCATGCCACCAGCGACGAACCCGTCCACCGTCGGTCGCCCTCGGGCAACACCGGGTGAGGGTGCCGTAACGGGTCAGACCGGGCGCTCCGGCAGCGGTGGCTCGGGCTGGCCGGTGCCGAGGGCGGGCGATGGTCGCCGCGCGGCTGGCGCCGGCGGGGTGGTCGCGGGGACCTTGAGATCCGATCGCATTTACCGAGCCTGAGCACGGCGTGTCGCCTCGGAGAATGCGACTCGATCATCGGGAGCGGGCGGTGGCGGCGGAGGGCCCGCGCGGAGGGCGTTCACCTGGGCGGGGCAGCGGGTGCGCTCCGGTCGGGTCCGTCCCGGGTTGGCGGACGGTGCGGCGTGGTGGGTGGCCGACGGGCGCGTACCCTTGGGCATCATGAGTGCCCCGTCCACGACGCCGCGCCCCGCCGCGGCCAATTCCGTCTGGCCCCGGCTGGAGCCGCTGCTGCCCCAGGTGACCAAGCCCATCCAGTACGTCGGTGGCGAGTTGGGTGCGGTGGTCAAGGACTGGGACGCGGCCACCGTGCGCTGGGCGCTGATGTATCCCGACGCGTACGAGGTCGGCCTGCCCAACCAGGGCGTGCAGATCCTCTACGAGGTGCTCAACGAGCTGCCCGACGTGCTCGCCGAGCGCACCTACGCGGTCTGGCCGGACCTGGAGAAGCTGATGCGCGCCCACGGCGTGCCGCAGTTCACCGTCGACGCGCACCGCTCGGTGCGCGACTTCGACGTGTTCGGCGTCTCGTTCTCCACCGAGCTGGGCTACACCAACCTGCTCACCGCGATCGACCTGGCCGGCATCCCGCTGCTCGCCGCCGACCGCACCGACGCCGACCCGGTGATCCTGGCCGGCGGGCACGCCGCGTTCAACCCGGAGCCGATCGCCGACTTCGTCGACGCCGCCGTGCTGGGCGACGGCGAGGAGGCGGTCCTGGAGATCACCACGATCGTCCGGCAGTGGAAGGCCGAGGGCTCCCCGGGCGGGCGCGACGAGCTGTTGCTGCGGCTGGCCCGCACCGAGAGCGTCTACGTGCCGCGCTTCTACGACGTGGACTACCTGCCCGACGGCCGGATCCAGCGGGTCGTGCCGAACCGGGCGGACGTGCCGTTCCGGGTGCACAAGCGCACGACGATGGACCTGGACGCCTGGCCGTACCCGAAGAAGCCCCTCGTGCCGCTCGCTGAGACCGTGCACGAGCGGTACGCGGTGGAGATCTTCCGGGGTTGCACCCGGGGCTGCCGGTTCTGCCAGGCCGGCATGATCACCCGCCCGGTCCGGGAGCGCTCGATCACCACCGTCGGTCAGATGGTCCGCGACGGGCTGGAGTTCTCCGGCTTCCACGAGGTGGGCCTGCTGTCGCTCTCCTCGGCCGACCACTCCGAGATCGGCGACATGTGCTCGGGCCTGGCCCAGCAGTACGAGGGCACCAACGTGTCCCTGTCGCTGCCGTCGACCCGGGTGGACGCGTTCAACATCGACCTGGCCCAGGAGCTGTCCCGCAACGGCCGGCGTACCGGCCTGACCTTCGCCCCGGAGGGCGGGTCGGAGCGGATCCGCAAGGTCATCAACAAGATGGTGTCGAAGGAAGACCTGATCCGCACCGTCGTGACCGCGTACACCAACGGCTGGCGGCAGGTGAAGCTGTACTTCATGTGCGGCCTGCCCACCGAGACCGACGCCGACGTCCTCGAGATCGCCGACATGGCGCACGAGGTCATCAAGGCCGGCCGGGCCGCCACCGGGTCCAAGGACATCCGCTGCACCGTCTCCATCGGCGGCTTCGTGCCGAAGCCGCACACCCCGTTCCAGTGGGCGCCGATGGAGCGCCCCGAGGTGATCGACCACCGGCTCAAGATCCTCAAGCAGGCGATCAACTCGGATCGCTCGCTGGGCCGGGCGATCGGCTACCGCTACCACGACGGCGAGCCGTCGCTGATCGAGGGCCTGCTCAGCCGCGGTGACCGCCGGGTCGGCGCGGTGATCCGCAAGGTCTGGGAGAACGGCGGCCGGTTCGACGGCTGGAGCGAGCACTTCTCCTACCAGCGCTGGGTGGACGCGGCGGCCGAGATGCTGCCCGCGTTCGGCGTGGACCTGGACTGGTACACCACCCGGGAGCGCGACGAGCTGGAGGTCCTGCCCTGGGACCACCTCGACTCGGGCCTGGACAAGGACTGGCTCTGGCAGGACTGGCAGGACTCGCTCTCCGAGTACGAGCAGGACGACTGCCGCTGGACCCCGTGCTTCGACTGCGGCGTCTGCCCGTCGATGGACACCGAGATCCAGATCGGCCCCACCGGCCGCAAGTTGCTCCCGCTCACCCCGGTCAACGGCCTGAAGGTCCCCACCGGCGCCCAGCAGTGACCGTACGGGGCGGGTGCGCCGCGCGTGGGCGCGCCACCCGCCCCGCCCCGGCGATCATGAAGTTATTGTCACCGGCATCCGTGGCATCTTCATGACCGACCGGTCCTGACACCGAGGAGCACGACGATCAGCAGGAAACCACAGCCGGAGGGCGGGCAGGCGCCAGTCGTCCAGCGCGTCCGGATCCGGTACGCCAAGCGCGGCCCGCTCCGGTTCACCTCGCACCGGGACTTCGCCCGGGCCTTCGAGCGCGCGTTGCGCCGGGCCGGCGTCCCGATCGCCTTCTCCCAGGGCTTCACGCCACACCCCAAGATCTCCTACGCCAGCGCGGCCCCCACCGGCGTCGCCAGCGAGGCGGAGTACCTCGAGATCGGCCTGCGCGAGCCGGTCGACCCGGAGCAACTGCGCGCCGCGCTGGACGCCGCGCTCTCGCCGGGGCTGGACGTGCTCGACGCGGTGATCGCCGCGAGCGGCAGCCTGGCCGACCGGATCGAGGCCTCGCACTGGCGCATCGAGCTGCCCGAGGTCGAGCCGGCCGCGCTGCACCGCGCCGTCGCCGCCTTCACCGCCGCCGACGAGATCCAGGTCGAGCGGATGACCAAGCAGGGCCGGCGCACCTTCGACGCCCGGGCCGCCGTCATGCGTATCGATGTGGTGCCGCCCGCGGAGACGCCTTCCGGGGTACCGGACTCCTCGTGTGCGATACTCGAACTGGTCGTGCGGCAGGTCACCCCGTCCGTACGGCCCGATGACGTCCTTTCCGGCCTCCGCGTGGTGGCCGACCTGGTGCCGCCGGTTTCACCGAGGGTGATCCGGCTGGCGCAGGGCACGCTGACCGCGCAGGGTGCGATCGTGGATCCGTTGGACGCGGACCGCGACGGGGCAACCATCGGTGAGCACTGACCGACGGTCGGTGCTCTAGGCAGGCAGACTTCGGCGGTCGCGCACCTCGCGCGCCCGGCGGAAACACTTTTGCGGCAACCCTGCGTGGCAGCGCTCACCCGCGCCCGGGGCGGCCAGAACTGGAGAACGTCCATGCTCGAGAACGAGCCCGAGGGCGGCGAACGGACCGGCGCACAGCCGGCCGGCCAGACCGCCGACGCCACCGACAGCACCAGCGCCGAGGGTGCCGCCACCGACAGCGCCGCCGAGGCCGCGCCGAAGCGCCGGCGCACCACCCGGCGCAAGGCGGCCCCGCTGAACCAGCCGGAGCAGGTCGAGGCGCCCGCCGAGGCGTCGGCGGCCGCCCCCGTCCGCCACCGACGAGGCGCACCAGGGCGAGGTGCTGGCCCCGGTCGCCGGTGAACTGGACACCCCGCCCAAG
>NZ_JAEVHN010000583.1:0-3847 GCF_016803375.1 Micromonospora sp. 4G55 | reverse complement strand
ACTGCCTGCCCTGAGGCGGCTCGACGCCGGGGCAGGGCGCGGGCGGGGAGCGCTGTCGGTATCGGCTGCACACCTGCCTCGGGCGAGGCCGCCGACCCGGCTGTGCCCGGACCTCACCCGGTGCGACCCCGAGCGGTCCGGACGCTACGGACCTGATGTCGTAGCCGATTCGCCGGTGGCGATGTCCTCCGGTGGCCGCGTGGTTCCTGGTGGAGTCACCCGGCGTGGCCGGGACCGGCTGCGGGTGAGCGAGGTCATGAGGTTCGCCGGTGGATCAGGCGGCCACGGGACCGAGCGGCGCGAAGATCATCGTTACGCTCCGGCCATGGATACCGAGGAGCGGCTGCGGCGGATCCGCCGGTGGCTGTGGATCGTGCTGGTGGGTCTCTTCCTCAGTGGAGCGACCGCGTTCCCGCTGGAGATCGAGGTGCGCTGGCTGCTGCGCGCGCTCGACCCGCTCGCCGACGACCTGCCGGCGCTGGTCGGCTGGATCGAGCGGGTGCACACCGGGCTGGTGGAGACCGGTGACCACTACCCGTTCATGCTCTACGGCACCGACTGGCTCGCCTTCGCCCACCTGGTGCTGGCGGTGGCCTTCTGGGGACCGCTACGGGATCCGGTGCGCAATGTGTGGGTGGTGCAGCTCGGCATGATCGCCTGCGCCGGGATCGTGCCGCTCGCGCTGATCTGCGGGCCGATCCGGGACATCCCGTGGTTCTGGACGCTGGTCGACCTCTCCTTCGCGGTCGGCGCCTTCCCACCGCTCTGGTTCGCCTACCGGCACATCCGGGCGATCGAGGCAGGCGCCGACGCGCCGGCCGCGCCGCCGGTGTCGACGCCGGCGGCCTGACCCCGCCCCGGGCGGTGTGAGTCGTTGACGTCATCAGGTCGGTAGCGTCCGGTGGGCGCTGCGCCCCCGGGCGGGGTGAGTCGTCTACGTCATCAGGTCGGTAGCGTCCCCTTGACGGGGGTGCGCCCCAGGCAGCCCTCGGCGTCGAGCGGCCGTTGCGCCTACCGGCCTCCGCGCCGCCGCCGGGACGGCGCACCGGCCGGGTGCCCGTTCCCCCGCGTAAGGGGAGCGGGCACCCCGGCCGGGCCGGGGGTCAGCGTTGCAGGAGCTGGTGCGCTTCGCGGATCTTCGTCCACGACTTCGGCTGTGCGGGGGCGGCCGCAGCCGTCGCACGGGCGGCCGTGGCCAGTTCCGGACGGCCGGCGGTGAACAGCCAGGTGGTGAAGAACTCGTCCAGGTCCAGTCCGGAGATCCGCTCCGCGAGGGCCTGGAACTGCGCCACCGTGCCGTTGCCGTACCGGTGCTCGGCGGTCCAGGCCGGCAGGATCTCGAAGAACGCCTCGTCGCCGACGGCCAGCCGGAGCTGGTGCAGCGCCATCGCGCCCCGGTCGTAGACCGCGTCGTCGAAGACCCGGTCGGCGCCCGGGTCGCCCGGCAGCACCTGCCAGAACTCGGAGTCCTCCGGATAGGCGGCGTAGGTGAAGTCGAAGAGCTCCTGCGCGGTGCCCTCGCCCTGCTCCTCCGACCAGAGCCACTCGGCGTACGAGGCGAAGCCCTCGTTGAGCCAGATGTCCCGCCACTGCGCGACGGAGACCGAGTCGCCGAACCACTGGTGGGCGTTCTCGTGCACCACCACGTAGGTGTTCGCGCCGCGGCGCCAGAAGCTCGGCCCGTACACCGGGCGGGTCTGCGTCTCCAGCGCGAAGCCGATGCCGTCGATCGGCCCGGCGACGCCGCCCTGGGCCTCGAACGGGTACGGCCCGAAGATGCCGCTCTCCCAGTCGACGATCTCGGCGGTCCGCTCGATGCTGGCCCGCGCGGCCGGCCCGCGCTCGCCCAGCGTGGTGCTGTACGCGTTGATCACCGGCTGTCCGTTCGGCGCGCTGTCGGTGACGATGTCGTACTGGCCGATCGCCAGGAACGCCAGGTAGGTGGCGGCCGGCCTGGTGCTGCGCCAGCCCCACCGCATCCGGTTGCCGGGCTCGGCCAGCGGGGGGCGCGGCTGCACGCCGTTGCTGATCACCTCGACCCCGGCGGGCACCGACACCGAGATGTCGAAGGTGGCCTTGTCCAGCGGGTGGTCGTTGGCCGGGAACCACCACCAGGCCGACTCCGGCTCGTTGACCGCCAGCGCGCCGTCGTCCGTCCGGGTCCAACCGGTGTAGCCGCCGACCAGGGTCTCTGACGGCACGCCGGAGTACTTGACCACGATGGTCAGCAGTTGGCCCTTCGCGATGGCGCGCGGCGCCGTGACCACCAGCTCGTGGGTGCCCTCGCGGGTGTACGCGGCGGACCAGCCGTTGACCCGGACGGACTCCACGTCGAGCAGGAAGTCGAGGTTGAAGCGGGACAGGTCCTGGGTGGCCGTCGCCAGGATGGTGGTGGTGCCGGTGAGCCGGTCGGTGGCCGGCTCGTAGCGCAGGCGGACGTCGTAGTGGCTGACGTCGTACCCGCCGTTGCCGTAGTCGGGGAAGTAGCTGTCGCCCAGGCCCGGGCTGCCGGGCGCCGGTGCGGCGGCGACCGGGACCGGCCGGCCCCAACCCGGTAGGGCGGCCTGGCCGGGGGTGCCGGTCACCAGGGTGCCGGCGGTGGTGACGGTCAGGGCGGCGATGGCCGCCGTGAAAACACGTCGCACGAGGTGGACTCCCTCCGTCGGGGTGTTCGCAGGATCAACCTAATCGACGTTTGTGAACGTGTCCGCCCCGCGCGGTGAGATCAGCTGTTCACTTGATCTAAATGTTTCGATAGCATTACCGGCTAGTAACAAGGCCCAGACCCCTGACCAGCGCGCGGTCACGAGGATCCCACCACCCCTGCTCCGTGGAGGTCCGTGATGCCCCACCGCGCCCTGGCCCGCGCCGTCTCCGCGCTGGTCGCCCTGCTCGCCACCGTCCTCGGCGTCGTGCTCGTCCCCGGCACCGCCCAGGCGGCCACCGTCAACTACGTCGCCCTCGGCGACTCCTACTCCTCCGGGGTCGGCGCCGGCCCGTACGACCTCTCCACCTGCCTGCGCAGCGAGAAGTCGTACGCCCCGCTCTGGGCCGCCGCCAACGCGGTGACCAGCTTCCGGTTCCCGGCCTGCGGCGGCGCGGTCACCGCCGACGTGATCAACAGCCAGGTCAACTCGCTGAGCACCAGCACCACGCTGGTCACCGTCACCATCGGCGGCAACGACGCCGGCTTCGCCGACGTCATCACCAGCTGCCGGTTCGGCAGCACCACCAGTTGCGTGAACGCGGTCAACGAGTCCAAGAGCTTCGCGACCTCGACGCTGCCCGGCCGGCTCGACGCCACCTACGCCGCCATCCGCAACCGGGCCCCCAACGCCCGGCTCGTCGTCCTCGGCTACCCGCGGCTGTTCGAGACCACCTACTGCGGGCTGCTGGCCATGAGCACGTACAAGCGCACCATCCTCAACGAGGCCGCCGACCTGCTCGCCACGATCATCGCCGACCGGGCCCGGGCGGCCGGCGCCACCTTCGCCGACGCCCGTCCCTTCTTCGCCGGTCACGGGGTCTGCGCCGCCGACCCGTGGATCCGGGACGTCTCCGGGGTCATCGAGGCGTACCACCCGAACGCCGCCGGCTACCGGTACGGCTACCTGCCGGCGCTGAACGCGGCGCTCAACTGACCGACGCGCCCCGGCGGCCGGCGGTCCCGTACCGGGCCGCCGGCCGCCGTTGCATCCGTCGCCGACAATGGAGAGTCCGTGGCTGCCCCGGACCCGGCGGAGGTGCACGATGCGAGAACCGACCACCCGGCAGCGGCCCCGGCCGGGCCGGGACCGGCTCCCCACCGGTGGGCCGGAGCTGCTCTCCCTGCTGGCCCGGCTGCTGC
>NZ_JAEVHN010000582.1:0-3849 GCF_016803375.1 Micromonospora sp. 4G55 | reverse complement strand
GGCGGGGCCGGCGACGGGGGGCCAGGCGGCGCATCATGGCGTCTCGACCCAGCGGTGCAGCAGGGCGGCCAGCACCAGGTTCACGGCCAGGAAGCCGAGCACCGCCAGCGGTCCCCACCAGCCGGGCAGCCCGACGCCGAGGTGGCCGGTGGCCCGCAGCACGGTGACCATCACCAGCACGTGCACCAGGTAGAAGGCGAAGGAGACCTCACCGAGCCAGACCAGCCGGCGGTGCCGCCAGGGCGAGGGCAGCCCCCGCACGTCGGCGTCCGCCGCGGCGGTGATGACCAGGATGTACGCCACGGAGAGGAGCGCCGCCCAGAGCTCGGCGCGGATCCACTGCGCCGCCACCGCCCAGGTGACCACGAAGAGGAGGCTGGCCAGCGGCAGGCCGGGCCCCCGCCAGCGGCCGCGCCGCATCAGCTCGGCGGCCGCCACGCCCAGCCAGAACTCCAGCGAGCGGACCACCGGGAAGATCTGGGTGAACCACCAGGTGCTCTCCTCCGGCACCAGCGCCTGCCCGGGCCAGAGGGCCACGATCAGCAGCGGCACCGCCGCCACCACCGCCCAGAGCAGGCCGGCCCGGGCCCGGCGCAGCGCCGGCAGCACCAGCGGCAGGCAAAGGTAGAAGAACAGCTCGCAGGAGAGCGACCAGCTCACCGTGTTGATGGCGTAGAAGTAGCCGGGCGTCGGGTCCCAGGCCTGCACGAGCAGGAGACTCTCCAGCGCGGCGCGGGGCACGATGGTGTCGGCGAACCACCACATCACCAGCAGGGCCGCCACCCAGGTCAACAGGTGGTTCGGGTAGATCTTGGCGAGCCGTCGCCGCCAGAAGTCGCGCCGCCGGTCCCCGTCGCGGGCCGACCACACCAGCACGAACCCGCTGAGGATGAAGAAGAACTGCACCCCGGACAGGCCCAGGGTGAACACCCCGCCGACGACCGCCTGGTAGTCGGGCTCGCCGACGATCCGCATGGTGCCCGCGTGGTAGCCGAAGACCAGCAGCGCGGCCACCCAACGCAGCCCGGTCAGCGAGGGCAGCCGGCTCGCCGTGGCCGTCGGTGCGCCCACCGCGCTCGTCATGCCGGGCACCCCGCCGTCGCCACGCTCACCCGCACGTACCTCTCCTCCCCCGGCCGCTCGCCGCCGCGACCGCGGCCCGGCGCCGGACGGCGGCACCGGTCGTGCCACCGTCCGGGCACCCTACCGGCTGGTGGGGCCGCGACGGCCGTCCGGGGGGGGGGACGCGGACCCACCGGGAGATGTACGCGGGCTGCGGATTGCCCTAATATTCCCCGGACCCGCAGCCGACGTCGTGCCCGGCGGCGGGCCGGCCGGCGTCCTGGCTCCGGGCCGCCCCGGCACGCGTGAACCACGAAATGGAGCGGCGATGCACCAGCGGATCCTGATGCGGGCGAAGAAGGGCCCGTTCGACGTCCGCTACGCCGAGGAGGCCTTCGAGGGCGACTGGATCGGGGTCAACAACGGCAACCTCGTCTTCAGCCACGCCGCCCACAAGCTGCTCAGCACGACGACCGCCGAGATCACGCCGACCGAGTTCAAGGTCAACCCGCGCGACGCCGACGAGATCAACGAGAAGTACGACGTCTACGTCATTCCGCTGGCCAACGCCTTCCGGCGCAGCTACGCGCACCGCATCGAGCTGATGACCCGGCTGGTCGAGCGGCTGAAGATCCCGGTGGTCGTGCTCGGCGTCGGGGTGCAGACCGACGTCAGCGGCGACCGGGAGTACCTGCGCCCGATCGACGACGTGGTCAGCCGGTTCGTCCGGGCCGTGCTCGAGCGCTCGCCCAGCATCGGCGTACGCGGCGAGATCACCGAGAGCTACCTGCGGACCCTGGGCTTCTCGGCGGTCGACGTGATCGGCTGCCCGTCGATGTTCCTGCACGGCGACCGGCTGACGGTGGAGAAGACCACGCCGACGCTGGAGCAGGACGCCCGGGTGGCGCTGACCGTCTCCCCGTACGTCAAGTCGATGGCGAAGATCATCGCCGCGCACCACCGGCGCTACCCGAACCTGCGCTACCTGCCGCAGGACCTCACCACCCTCGGCACGCTGCTCTACGGCGACTCCCCGGCGGACCGGGGCAGGACCAGCCCGATCCCGGTGCACACCTCCCACCCGCTGTTCGTCGAGGACAAGGTGCGGATGTTCCTGGACCCGTGGACCTGGATGGACTACCTCTCCGGGTTCGACTTCGCCTTCGGCACCCGCATCCACGGCACCATCACCGCGCTGGTCGCCGGAACCCCCGGCTACCTCTTCGCGCACGACTCGCGCACGCTGGAGCTGGCCCGGTACTTCGACATCCCGCACCGGACGATCAAGGAGGTGCCCGCCGACGTCGACGCCGCGCAGCTCTACGCCGAGGCGGACTACACCGCCCTGCACGCCGGCCACCGGGCCCGCTACGAGCGGATGGCGGCGTTCCTCGCCGCGCACCGGCTCGGCAACGCGTTCGACGACGGAGACGCCACCGCCCGCTTCGACGAGCGGGTCCGCGCCACCAGCTTCCCGCCGGCCGTCCGCCCGGCCACCGCGACCTCCCCCGAGGCCCTGCTGGAGCGGATCCAGTGGCTGCGGGACCGCAACACCGCGCTGGACGGCCAGGTGCGGACGCTGGAGGAGCAGCGGCTGCGGGCCCGGGTCAGGCGGGCGGTCGGCGCGCCGGTACGGCGGATCCTGAGTCGTTAACCCGCCGCTCGGCGGCTGTTCAGTAACTCCATCTCCACCGGATACGTCAGGTTCCGGGGCCGTCCACCCGGGTGCACCAGGGTGGCGGCGTGGTCAACGAGCCGACGCGCGCCACCCCACTGCTGAGCATCGTCGTGCCGGTCCACGGGGTGGAGGCGTACCTGTACCAGTGCCTCGAGTCGATCCGGGCGGACGTCCCGGCCGGCGAGCGGGGCACGGTCGAGCTGGTCGCCGTCGACGACGCCTCCCCGGACCGGTGCGGCGACATGCTGCGCGCGTACGCCGCCGGCCGGCCCGAGGTCCGCACCGTGCACCTGAGCAGCAACGTCGGGCTGGGCCCGGCCCGCAACGCCGGCCTGGCGGTGGCGACCGGCGACTACGTCTGGTTCGTCGACAGCGACGACTGGCTGCCGCCGGGCACCATCCCCGCGGTGCTGGACCGGCTGCGCGCGCACCGCCCCGACGTGCTGCTGGTGGACCACGTGCGGGTGCACGAGGGCGGGCGGCGCGAGCTGGACGCCAGCAGTCCGCTGCTGCGCGGGGTGCCCGACGTGGTCCGCCTGGCCGACCGGCCGCAGCTGCTGCGGGTGCAGCACACCGCCTGGAACAAAGTGGTCCGCCGCGCCTTCATGGACGAGCTGGAGCTGCGCTTCCACCCCGGCTGGTACGAGGACATCCCGTTCAGCCACCCGCTGCTGATCGGCGCGGAGAAGATCTCCGTGCTGGACCGGGTCTGCTACCTCTACCGGCAGGGCCGGCAGGGCGCGATCACCTCCACCCGCAGCGGCCGGCACTTCGACGCCTTCGACCAGTACGACCGGCTGCTGGACTGGGTCGGGCGACGGTACCCGGACGAGCGGCTGCGGGCCGAGCTGTTCGGGCTGATGGTCAACCACATGCTGGTGGTGGTCGGCAACGACGACCGGCTGCACCCGCACCTGCGCCGGGACTTCTTCCACCGGGTGGCCGCCCAGTACCGTCGCCACCTGCCGGCGGGCGGCTACCCCCGCCCCGGCGGGGTGGCCGGGCTCAAGCACCGGCTGGTGGGCCGGGACAACTACCTCGCGTACGCGGCGCTGCGCCAGGCCCACCGGCTGGCCGGTCGGCTGCGCCGGTCCGCCGCGCCCCCGGCC
>NZ_JAEVHN010000581.1:0-3857 GCF_016803375.1 Micromonospora sp. 4G55 | reverse complement strand
TCGGCGGGAGATCGTCAACTTGTCGTTGAGACGAGGCTTCGTCAACCTATGGTTGACGCATGACGGATCCCATCCAGATGAGCAACCCGGTACCGCGGCCTCCGCGTCCTCAGATCGGCGGGAGATCGTCAACTTGTCGTTGACGACGAGGCTTCGTCAACCTATGGTTGACGCATGACGGATCCCATCCAGATGAGCAACCCGGTACGCCTCGACGACCTCATCCAGGCCATCAAGAAGGCCCATCCCGACGCGCTCGACCAGCTCAGCGACGCGGTCATCGCGGCCGATCACCTGGGCGAGCTGGCCGACCACCTGATCGGCCACTTCGTGGACCAGGCCCGGCGCTCCGGTGCCTCGTGGACCGAGATCGGCAAGAGCATGGGGGTCAGCAAGCAGGCCGCCCAGAAGCGCTCCGCCGCGAAGGTCGACGCGGCCGCCGCCCTCGACCCGAGCGCCGGCTTCGGCCGCTTCACCCCGCGGGCCCGCAACGTCGTGATGGCCTCGCAGAACGAGGCTCGGGCCACCGGGCACGCGGAGATTCGCGCCGAGCACCTGGTGCTGGGGCTGCTGGCCGAGCCGGAGGCGCTGGCCGCCAAGGCGATCATCGAGGAGGGCGTATCGCTGGACGCCGTGCGGCAGGCGGCGACGGCGGCGCTGCCGCCCCCGGCCGACCAGGTGCCCGACCTGATCCCGTACGACGCGCAGGGCAAGAAGGCCCTCGAACTGACCTTCCGGGAGGCGCTGCGCCTCGGGCACAACTACATCGGCACCGAGCACATCCTGCTCGCCCTGCTGGAGCTGGAGGACGGCTCGGGCGTGCTCTCCGGGCTGGGGCTGGGCAAGGAGGGTGTCGAGGAACGGATCATGGCCGCCCTGGCGCTGTACCGGTGACCCTCGCGGGGGACCCGATGTCCCCCGCACCGGGGAGTTCCCGCCCCTTGAATGTCGGCAGAGTTCCAGGTGGACCGTCCCGCCGTCGCACCCGGCCGGCGCGGAGGCGGTGACGGTCCGTCGGTGGCCGGGGCGCGCCACGGGGGGGACGCCCCGGCCATCGACGGGTACGGGGTCAGGCGACGGCGACGGGGAAGCCGTAGCGGGCGGCGTGCTCCGGGTCGGTCGGGTCGACCTGCCGGATGCCGGCGTCGGCGAGGCGCTTGTTCACCTCGTCCAGCTGCTCGCGGACCAGTCGGGCCTCCTCCTCGGTGACCCGGCCACGGTGCGGCCGGCCGGCGTGCTCGATGGTGCCGTAGTCGATCTTTTCCGCGCTCTTGCGCGCCTTCGGCGGGCGTACCCGCTCAGCGGTGCGCAGCAGTTGGGCCATCGGTACGTCGGTGGCCATCGCGTCGAACTCGCTGGCGGTCAGCACCACCCGGCGCGGCTCGCCGCCGCCGTGCCGGTCGTGGATCTCCACCACCGCCACGTCCAGCGCCGCGTCGTCGATGCTCTCCACCTCGATCGGGGTGGCGTCCAGCTGCACGGGCCCGGCCACCAGGTCAGGGTGCTCCAGCACGACGACCCTGACCACCTCGTCGTCGTCCCGCAGTACCGTGCCACTGAAGTCGGAGACGTGGATCGTCTTCTTGCCCATGCGCGGAGCTTCTCCTGTCGTAGGCCGAGTTTCGGACCACAAGACGCTACCCGACAGGTGTGCGAAAGCCCCGGCTGGACGCCCCGGGTGTGTCGCCGCTTTCTCCGGCGCGGTCAGCGGGCGGTGAGGCCGCGGCGGGAGGAGACGCCCGCGGGAAGGCTGTTGAGGTCGCCCCAGGAGAGCGCGGCGTTGACCCCGCGCCCGGTCCGCGCCTCCCGGTACGGCGGTTGGGCCGGAAATCTGCCGGCGGCCTCGGCCGCCCGCCAGATCCTCGCGGTGTCCTGCTGGTACCGGTCATTCGGCTGATTCGGCATGACCATTACCGTCCCAAAAGAAGTTGTACATGTATGGAAATGAATATGACGCTCGATCGATGTCTCGGGTTCCCGGGCATCGGCCTTGCCCGGTACGTCTACCCGGGCGGCCAGGCCGTCAACCGGCCCGCGTCGAGCGCAACGGGAGGTCGGCCCCGCCGGCACGGCGTACGGTGATCACGACGAGGTGGTCGTACCCGAGCGGGCGAGGGAGGTGTTCCGGTGCTCGACCGCCGGCTCTACCTGCACCTGGTCACCTGGCTGGGCCAGTGGCCGGCCGGCCCCGGCCTGCACGTCGTCGGCTCCCGCCGGCGCGGGCGACCGGCCTGGGACGGGCGGCTGCGACCGGCGATCGCCGTCCAGGCCGCCGGCAGCACCGTGCTCTCGGTGCCGCCCGAGCGGGTGGAGGCGATCCGCGCGCTGGCCCGCGGGCCGGAGGCCGAATTGCTCGCGGCGCTGCCCGCCGCCGTCGGCCAACCGGACTGGATGCTGGCCGACGACGTCTTCCGGTGGTGCCTGGACCCGGCCCCGCTGCCCGAGGTGGGGCGCTGGGTCCCGCCGACCGACCCGGCGTTCCCTCCCTGGCTGCGGCTGTTCGACCGGGAGGTGCTGGTGGTCCGGAACACCGACGGTGGCTACCTCGCCGGTGTCGGGATCAAGCGACACGACCAGCACGGACACGAGCTGGCGGTGGGGACGACGCCGGCCGCGCGTGGCCGGGGCCTGGCTCGCCGGCTGGTCGCCCAGGCCGCCCGGCGGGTGCTCGACGAGGGCGCCGTCCCGACGTACCGGCACGACCCGGCCAACCTCGCGTCGGCCCGGGTGGCGGAGGCGGCCGGCTTCCCGGACCGGGGCTGGCGATCGTACGGCGTCTATCCCCGGTGACCGGCCGCGCGGGTGTGGCGCCGCGCCGACCGCGCCGCGTCGTGGTGGCAGGGCGCGGACCGTGGATTCCGGGCCGAATCCACGGTCCGCAGCCTTCCCCCAGGCCCTCCGTGTGCCGATCGGTCCCGTTGATGGTGACGCTACGTACGGATCGGCCCGTGAGCAAGAGGTAACCGACCGTTTCGGCGTGTCCGGTAGTGGACTTGAGCTGCGGCAAGAGTCGTCGACCCGGTGGACGGCGATGGTGACGGAGCGTGCGGGGTGGGCGGGCGGCGGACCGCGGCCCCGGCCCTCGCGCCGCGCGGCGGGTATCGTCGTGCCGCGACGGCGGCAGCTCGGCGAGGAGCGGGACATGCGGGTGGACAGGCGGCACGAGGACGGCGGGCGGATCGTCCTGCGGCCCGTCGGGGACCTGGACATCGCCACCGCCGCCGTGGTGCAGGACGCCCTGGACGCCGCCCTCGACCTGCCGGACACGGTGGAGCTCGTCGTGGACCTCGCCGAGGTGCCCTTCCTGGACTCGACCGGCGTCGCCGCCCTGCTGCGCGGGGCCGCCGAGGCCGTCGGTCGGGGCGCCAGCCTGCGGGTGGTCGACCCGCAGCCGGTGGTTGCCCGGGTGCTGCGGATCACCGGCGTCGACAGCCTGGTCGGGCTCACCCCCCGGCGCCAGAACCCGCCCGCCGTCGACCCCGACGCCCCCGTCGCCTAGGCCCCTCGGCCCCGCCGGCCGGCGGGGCGTAGACCCCCGGCCATCGTTGGCCGGCGGCAGCGCCGCAACCAGGCCTCAGCCGATCAGCCCCAGCGCCTCCGCCGCCGCCCGACCGTTGGCGTGGCTCGCCCCGTAGGTGGTGACGAAGGCGCGTACGCCGGTCGGCCGCCAGCGCCCCGGCCAGCCCATCTCGACCACGGTCACCGGGTACGCGGCGGCCAGCGCGTCGACCAGTTCGGCGCCGCCGGGCAGCCGGTGCAGGTGCCGCCCGACCAGCACGATCGGCCGTCCGTCGGCGAGCCGCCCCAGCGCGGCGGCATCGGTCTCGGTGGCGACGACGCGTACCTCCTCCAGGCCG
>NZ_JAEVHN010000580.1:0-3859 GCF_016803375.1 Micromonospora sp. 4G55 | reverse complement strand
CGTCGGCCAGCCCGACTCGGCGGCGACCAGCCGGATCCGGCGGGCCGCGGCCAGCGGCGCGGTGCCGGCCAGGGCGTCGGAGACCACGTCACCCAGCGGGCACGGCGGGACAGTGACAGCCGCAATCGCTGGCGGTCACCGTCGGCCAGCCCGACTCGGCGGCGACCAGCCGGATCCGGCGGGCCGCGGCCAGCGGCGCGGTGCCGGCCAGGGCGTCGGAGACCACGTCACCCAGCGGCACGGCGGACAGTGACAGCCGCAACGCCCCGGCGTTGATCCGGGACAGTTCGAACAGGTCGTCGACGAGGCGGGTCATCCGGTCGGTCTCCACCCGGATTCGGCGGTGGTACTCGCGCACCGTCTCCGGGTCGGCGACCACCCCGTCCTCCAGCGCCTCGGCCATCGCCCGCAGCCCGGCCAGCGGCGTGCGCAGGTCGTGCGACACCCAGGCGACCAGGTCGCGGCGGCCCTTCTCGATCCGCCGCTCCCGCTCCCGCGCCTGGTCCGCCCAGACCGCCGCCGCGGCGAGCCGCCGGCCGAAGAGCCAGCCGACGGCGAGGCTGACCACCGCCGCCGCGGAGACGTGATCAGCACCACCTCCAGGTCGTGCGGGGAGAGGAACATCGCCTCGGCGATCACCGCGACGCCGGCCGCCACCGCGCTCACCGTCATCGCCAGCAGGACGGAGATGTGCACCGTGATCGACCGGCCGCGCAGCAGCCGCAGCGCACCCGCGCCGAGCAGCCCGACGCAGCAGGCCGCGGCGAGCGCCGCCCCGAAGATCAGCGCGAGGTCACCCATCGACGGGCTCGTACCGGTAGCCGACGCCCCACACCGTGACGATCCGGCGCGGGTCGGCCGGGTCGGCCTCGATCTTCTCCCGCAGCCGGCGCACGTGGACGGTGACGGTGGACTGGTCGCCGAAGCTCCAGCCCCAGACCCGCTCCAGCAGCTCGGCCCGGCGGAACGCCCGCGCCGGGTGCCGCATCAGGTGGGCCAGCAGGTCGAACTCGCGCAGCGTGAGGGCCAGTTCCCGACCGTGCAGCCGGGCCACCCGAGGGCCGGTCTCGACGGTGAGGCCGCCGTCGGTGAGCACCTCCGCCGCCGCGCCGGCCGGCTCGCCGCCGGCCCGGCGCAGCACCGACCGCACCCGCAGCACCAGCTCACGGGGGGAGAAGGGCTTGCTCAGGTAGTCGTCCGCGCCCAGTTGCAGGCCGAGGATCCGGTCGGCCTCGTCACCGCGCGCGGTCAACATCACGATGGGTACGCCGTCCGGCCGCTCCCGCAGCCGCCGGCAGACCTCCAGCCCGTCGACCCCGGGCAGCATCACGTCGAGCACCACCAACTGCGGCGGCGCGGCGGCGACAGCGGCCAGCGCGGCGGCGCCGTCGGCGACGTGGTCCACCTGGTAGCCGGCGTGTTCCAGGTAGCGGCAGACCACGTCGCTGACCGTCCGGTCGTCGTCGACGACCAGCACCCGTTGCGGCACAGCGGACCTCCCCCTCGTGCCGGTCAGCGTAGCCGTGGGCCGGGCCGGCGTCGGGGCGCGGAAACCTTGCGATGTCCTTACGAACGATCCGGGCCGGTGCGGGGTCAGCCGGCGCGGGTGTCCGTCCGGGTGGCGCGTTCGGCCATGGCGTCGACCAGGTCCGCCCGGGCGCGCGCCACCCGCGACCGGATGGTGCCGACGGGACAGTCGCAGACCTGCGCCGCCTCGGCGTACGACAGGCCGAGGAGCTGGGTGGCGACGAAGGCCTCGCGCCGCTCGGCCGGCAGTTGCCGCAGCAGGGCGTCCAGCACCACGACGTTCTCGAACCGGCCCGCCGACGGCGGGTCGTACCCGTCGATGGTGGTGGCCGGTGGGCGGGCCCGCCGGGACCGCAGGTGGTCGGCGGCGACCCGCCGGGCGATGCCGAACAGCCAGGTCCGCGCCGAGGACCGGGCGGCGAACCGGGGCAGCGCGCGCATCGCCCGCAGGTACGTCTCCTGCACCAGGTCGTCGGTCTCCGCGTCGGCCAGCAGGTGGTGCAGGAACCGCCAGGTCGCGCCCTGGGTGGATCGGACGAACGCCGCCAGCGCCAGCGGGTCGCCCCGCCCGGCGGCCAGCGCCCATGCGGTCACCTGCTCGTCGCCCTCGTCCACCACAGCCGCTCCCTCGTCCGCCACGCCGCACCTCCTACGACGAAGCGTAGTAGGCCGGTTCTCCGTGTCGGCCGGTGGTACGGACGAACGGGCTCGCCGGTTCACCGGCTCAGCCGTCCGGGCAGCGATCCGACAGGGCGTACCGGACCAGCACCACGTCACCGATCTGGCGGGCCTCGACCACCCGCGCCCGCCGGCCGGGGTGCCAGGGGAACGGGCCGTCGCGGACGAAGCGGGGCGCCCGGGGGTCGCCGACGAAGAACGGGGCGACCACCAGGTGCAGCTCGTCGGCGAGCCCGGCGGTGAGGAACTGGGCGTGCACCGACCCGCCGCCCTCCACCATCAGCCGGTCCACCCCGCGCCCGGCCAGGTCGGCCAGCGCCCGGGCCGGGTCCAGCGGGTCGCCGGCGTCCACCACGGTGGCCAGCCCGTCCAGCACCTCGGTGAGCTTCGCCACCACCGGCGAGGCGCAGTACACGATCCGGTCCGCGTCGCCGACGGTGAAGAACCGGGCGCTCGGGTCGAGGTCGCCGCGCCCGGTCAGCGTCACCTTCACCGGCGACGGTGGCAGCCCACGGTCCACCCGCTCCCGGCGCAGCCGCTCCGAGCGGATCACCAGCCGCGGGTCGTCGCGGCGGACGGTGCCGGCGCCGACCAGGATCGCGTCGCAGCCGGCCCGGACGGCGTCGACCCGGGCCAGGTCGTCGGCGTTGGAGAGCAGCAGCCGCTGCCCGGTGGCGTCGTCGATGTACCCGTCGATCGACGTGGCGCAGCTCAGCAGCACGTACGGCCGCCGGCCCGCCGGCACGGCGCCCATCTCAGGTCAGCGACGGCGAGTCGGCGGTGCGGGCGGCGCCCGGCTCGCCTTCGCCGCCAGGTAGTCGGCGTTGGCGGGGGAGAGGTAGACCCCGGTGGGGACCACCTCCGTCACCGCCACGCCGAGCCCGTCGAGCTGCTCGGCCTTCTCCGGGTTGTTGCTCAGCAGCGCCAGCCGCCGCACCCCCAGCACCGCCAGCATCTGCGCGGCCGCCCGGTAGTCGCGTTCGTCCTCGCCGTGCCCGAGCGCCACGTTCGCCTCGTACGTGTCGAGGCCGGCGTCCTGCAACGCGTAGGCGTCCAGCTTCGGGTACAGGCCGATGCCGCGCCCCTCCTGCCGCAGGTAGAGCAGGAACCCGCCGGCGTCGGCGATGCGCTCCACCGCCTCGCGCAGCTGCGGGCCGCAGTCGCAGCGCTGGCTGCCGAAGACGTCCCCGGTCAGGCACTCGCTGTGCGGGCGGACCAGCGGCGCCAGCCCGGCCGGCTGCCGCCGCAGCGCGCCCGCCCAGTCGCCGAGCCCGAACGCCAGGTGCTCCCGCCCGTCCACCAGCCCGTCGAAGGTGAAGACCCGGGCCGTGGTGGCGTACCCGTCGGGCAGGCGGAGCGGGACCGTGACCTGAGTGCGGACCGTGGCGAGCGGCAGTGCTCCGTACATGTGTCTCCTCCGTCAGGCGCTGCCGGCCAGCCCGGCAGCGGGTACCGCGGCAGAACCACCCTGGTTCAGGGTGCGGGGCGTGGACCGGCGGGGCAACCGGGCCGGAAGCCGACCCAGCAGCAGCACGGCGGCGCCGGGCAGGGCGGCGACGACCACCAGCGCCCCGTACACCAGCGCGGTGGACACCCCCTGGGCGGCGCCCAGGCCGGCGGCCCCGAACGCCCAGGCGGCCACCCCCTCGCGCGG
>NZ_JAEVHN010000579.1:0-3870 GCF_016803375.1 Micromonospora sp. 4G55 | reverse complement strand
TATCCCGGCATGGGTCGGCGGCGTGCTGTGGCAGGCGTACCACCGGGTGCTGGCCAGCGGCGCGCGGCCCGGGTGCCGGACTTCCGGTACGAGGGCAAGCAGGCGGGCGTCATCGCCGACTCGCTGTTCGACATCAGCGTGCAGCGGGTGCTGGGCGGCCTGCTGGTGTGGTGGGAACGGCTCGACGAGCACCAGCGCCGGATGGAGCGTACCGAGCTGCTGGGCAGCCTCGGCTGGGCGGAGTACGACCTGATCACCGGCCTCAGCGAGTGGTCGCCCGGCATGTACCGGATCTTCGAGCGTGATCCTTCGCTGGGCCCGCTGTCGCGCGCCGAGCAGTCCGCCGCGATCGTCCCCGACGACCACGGGTTGCGGGAGGCCGCCTGGCAGACGTTGGACAGCGGAGCGGCGTCGGACGTCACGGTGCGCTTCCGGGCGGCCCGTCGGTGAAGTACCTGCGCATCCTCTCCGACGTCGCCCGGGACGCCGACGGCGCGCCGGTGAAGGTCTACGCCGTGGTGCAGGACGTGACGGCCCGGGTGGACTCGCGTACCGCCATCGAGCGGCTCAGCGACCAGCTGCACACCCGGGAGCTGACGGCGCTGGCGGAGCACCGCCTGGCCCGGCAGTTGCAGAACCTGATCCAGCCGGTGCCCCGCGAGCCGGTCCCGCTGGCCGGCCTCGAGGTGCTCGTCGGCTACCTGCCGGCGGAGAGCGCCGTGCAGGTCGGCGGGGACTGGTACCACGCGCAGACGTTGCCCGACGGGCTGGTCGCGCTCGCCGTCGGCGACGTCGCCGGGCACGGCCTGGAGGCGGCCAGCGGCATGGCGCACCTGCGGTTCGCGCTGGTCGCCTGGCTCTCGATCGGCATCCGGGACCCCGGAGCGCTGCTCGGGCACATGAACCGGCTCTGCGGGCAGTTGAAGATCACCGCAACCGCGGCGGTCGCCCTCTACGACCCGGCGACCCGATCGCTGTCCTGGGCGCAGGCGGGCCACCTGCCCCCGTTGCTGGCGCGCGGCGGGACGACCGCCGAACTCGACCGGCCCGCCGGAATGCTGCTGGGCGCCGACGCCGACTCGACCTACCCGGTCGTCACCCCGCGGCTGCGCGCCGACGACCTGCTGCTCTTCTACACCGACGGGCTGGTGGAACGCCGGGTCGGCGACCCGGTCGACCTGCTCGGTTCGGTGATGCGGACGCTGTGCGACATCTCCCGTGACCCCGACGCACGGTCCCTGCCGCGGCTGCGCGACGTGCTGCACCAGCCCAGCCCGGAGGACGACACCTGCACCCTGGCCGTGCGCGTGCTGCGCTGACCCGTCCTCAGAGGCGGAACCGGAGCCGCACCACCGTCCCGGCCGGGGTGGGCTCGACGGCGACCTCGTCGCAGATCCGGGCGACGATCGCCAGCCCCCGACCGCGGATCGCCTCGGCGGTGGGCATCTCGCGGACCACCGTGCGCGGTCCGCCCTGATCGACGACATCGCAGACGAGCTGGCCCGCCTCGGCCCACACCCGCACCAGACCGCCCCCGTGGGTGTGCTGCAACGTGTTGGTCGCCAGTTCGCTGACCGCCAGCGCGAGCAGCTCCACCCGGGCAGCCGGCAGCCCCCGGGCCAGGGCCCGGGAACAGACGAACGCGCGTACCTGCACCAGGTCGTCGGCGTGCGCGTACGGCATCGTGGCGACGGCGGAGGACGGGGTGGCGGGACGGTCAGACATCGTCGTCCTCCACCGGCCGGCGGGCCGTCACCGCGGGTCCACGCCGTCGTCGGTGGGCGGTCGCAGCAGGTCGGCGACGCCGGTGATCGCCAGGACGTTCGCGACCGGCCCGCGGGCGTTGACCACGTACAGCCGGCCGCCGCCGCGCGGGCCGCGTGGTGGGCGGTGACCAGGCCGTGGATGCCGGTGGAGTCGAGGAAGTCGAGCGCCCCCGCGTCGACCAGCACGACCTGGGCGCCGGCCACGGCGGTCAGCAGCGCGGCCGTGAGCTCCTCCCGGGCGGCGAGATCGCACTCCCCGGCGAGCCGCACCACCGCCCGCCCGGGTTCGCTGGACGTCGTCGCCTCGAAGCGCGCCATAGGGCAGCTCATCCTTCCCCGCGCGGAGCAGTCGGCCGGTTCGCGCACATGATGTCACCTCGCCGGCGAACGTCGCGCCCAGCGCGACAGCCGATGTTCCGGCGCCGGGACACCGGGCGGCGACCTGGCCGCTGGTGACCGCCGCCGGGGTGGTTCCGACGCAGGTGGGAGCGGGTGGCGACCGGTCCCGCGGGTCAGCCGGCCGGCTCCAGCCAGGCCACCGCCCGGCGCACGGTGGCCTCGGGTACCTCGTGCCCACCGTCGAACTCGTCGTAGGTGACGTCGTAGCCGAGGGTCTGCAGGCGCGGCACGAGGGTCCGGCTGCACCGGTCGATCGGCAGCACCCGGTCGGCGGTGCCGTGCGAGACGTAGACGCGCGGCGTGCCGTGGGTGAGCAGCGGGGCGGCGAAGCCGGGGGAGAAGGCCAGGACGGCGTCGAAGACGTCGCCGTTGATCAGGCCGATCGACAGCGCGTACGACGCGCCGTCGGAGAACCCGCCGATCAGCATGCCGGCGATCGGGTAGCCGGTGACGATCTCCTGGAGCACCCGGTCGATCCGCCGCACGTCGGGGCCGAAGCCGACACCGATCATGTCCCAGGTCGCCGCGCCGGACTGCGGCGCGACGAGCAGCAGGCGTTGGTCGTCGGCGACCGGCAGCATCAGCTCCAGGGCCTGCCGGGGTGACCCGCCGGCGCCGTGCAGCAGCAGGGCCAGCCGGTACTGGCCGCCGTCCGCCGGCGCCGGCACGTAGGCCTGCGCGACCAGCTCACCGTCCGGTGCGTCGAACGACACCAGGCCGGTGCGGCCGGTGGCGGCGACCGGTGGACCCGGTCGCACGCTCAGGCGGCCGTGCCGGGAGTTCTCCTCCGGCTGCTCGTGCGGTCGGGCGGTCTCCGGGGTGATCGGCATGGGTGCCTCCGCGTCGTCCGGGACTGTCCGGCGGGCTACCCGGTCCGGCGCGAAGCAATCCCGCCCCGGCGGGGGAAGTGGTCCGGCGTGCGTAAGGGCGCCTGAAGCGAATCGTAAGCGGGATCCGGCAATGTTCTGGGTGTCACCGGAGAGCACCACCGACAGCCAGGAGATCCCGATGCGCAAGCTCATCAACTCGACCTACATCACCCTCGACGGCGTCATCGAGAACCCCATGTGGACCATGCCGTACTTCGACGAGGAGGCCGCCGCCTTCGCCGCCGGGCAGACCGACGAGGCCGACGCGCTGCTGATGGGTCGGATCACCTACGACGGCATGTCCGCCGCCTGGCCGACCCGGGACGAGAGCGACCCGAGCACCGGCGCCGCCTACTTCAACAACGTCAAGAAGTACGTCGCCTCGACCACCCTGACCGACCCGACCTGGAAGAACAGCGAGGTGCTGCAGGGCGACCTGATCGAGGAGGTGACCCGGCTCAAGGCGCAGGACGGCAAGGTCATCCTCCAGTACGGCTTCGGCTCGGTCACCACCCAGCTGATCGCGGCCGGTCTGCTGGACGAGGTCCGGTTCTGGATCCACCCGGTGCTGGAGGGCGGCGACAGCGTGACGGCACCGCTGAAGGACTTCAAGGCGTCGTTCGAGCTGGTCGACACGAAGGTGCAGCGCAGCGGCGTGATCATCGCCTCGTACCGGCCGAAGGCGGCCCGCTGACGGACGCGCTCTTCAGCTGGGCCCGGGCCTCGCCCGGGCCCAGCTTGCCGCCCTCGGTGACCAGCGCGTCGAAGCGGTCCCGGCCGAGGGCGGCGACCAGCCGTACCGTCACCCGGTCGGTCTCGTCGCGCTCCGCCGGCGC
>NZ_JAEVHN010000578.1:0-3883 GCF_016803375.1 Micromonospora sp. 4G55 | reverse complement strand
TACGGCCACCCGGCCCACGACCCGGCCCACGGCGGCGGCACGGCGCCGTTCCCGCAGGCGGGGCCGCAGTTCCCGCCGGCCGGGCCGCAGTTCCCGCCCGCGGGTCAGCAGTTCCCGCCCGCCGGTCAGCCCTTCCCGCCCGGCAACCAGCCCGGTCCGGGCGCCTGGCACCAGGATCCGGAGCCCGAGCAGGGACGCTTCGACGCGTTCAAGCCGGACGCGGAGCCGAAGGTCGAGCAGCCGGTGCCGAAGGTGCGCAACGGCCGGGTGCTGGCCATGGTGCTGATCGCGGCGGTGCTGATCCTGGCCGTCCCGCTCGGCCTGCTCAGCCTGCTGGGCAAGATCGGCGGGGAGGAGAAGCCCGCCCCGTTCAACCCGGCCGTCGGCTCCTGCGTCAAGCAGTCCGGCAACGGCGCGACCGCGGCGGAGTGCGGCGATCCGAACGCGTTCACCGTGGTCTCCAAGGTCGACGCGAAGGAGAACTGCGCCGACCCGGCCCAGCCGCACGTGGTGCTGCCGGGCAGCGGCGCCGACCGGGTGCTCTGCCTCAAGCCGGCCGCCAAGTAGCACGTTCCGGCGCGGGGCCACGGTGATCCGTGGCCCCGCCGTCGTATCCGCTGTGGCGTGATCGACCACGCGCGGGGTCACGCCGTGGCGGCGGCCCGGCATCCGGCAGACTGGGGTCATGAGCGCACGCGTACGGGCTCCTGAGCTGCACGGTCGGGGCTGGCTGAACACCGGCGGGCGGGAGCTCAAGCTCGCCGACCTGCGCGGCCGGATCGTCCTGCTCGACTTCTGGACCTTCTGCTGCATCAACTGCCTGCACGTGCTCGACGAGCTGCGCCCGCTGGAGGAGAAGTACGCCGACGTGCTCGTCGTGATCGGCGTGCACTCGCCGAAGTTCGAACACGAGAAGGACGCGGACGCGCTGGCCGCCGCCGTCGAGCGGTACGGGGTGCACCACCCGGTGCTGGACGACCCCGAGCTGGACATGTGGGGCCAGTACGCGGCGAAGGCCTGGCCCACCCTGGCCGTGGTCGACCCCGAGGGTTACGTGGTGGCCACCATGGCCGGCGAGGGCCACGCCGAGGGGCTCACCCGACTGGTCGACGACCTGGTCGCCACCCACACGGCGAAGGGCACCCTGCACCGGGGCGACGGCCCGTACGTCCCGCCGGCCGAGCCGGAGACCACCCTGCGCTTCCCCGGCAAGGCGTGGTGCTCGACGGTGGCAACCTGCTGGTCTCGGACTCGGCCCGGCACTCCCTGGCCGAACTGGCCCCCGACGGCGAGAGCCTGGTCCGGCGGATCGGCACCGGCGAGCGGGGCCGAACCGACGGGCCGGCCGACGCGGCCAGCTTCGCCGAGCCGCAGGGGCTCTGCCTGCTCCCCGCGCACGTCGCCGAGGTGGCCGGCTACGACCTGGTGGTCGCGGACACCGTCAACCACCTGCTGCGCGGCGTACGGCTGGCGACCGGCGAAGTGGTGACGGTGGCCGGCACCGGCCGGCAGTGGCGGTCCTCGGTCGACGACCACGCGCACGACGCGCTCTCGGTCGACCTCTCCTCCCCCTGGGACCTGGCCTGGTACGACGACAAGGTCGTCATCGCGATGGCCGGCATCCACCAGCTCTGGTGGTTCGACCCGATCCGCCGCACCGCCGGCATGTACGCCGGCACCACGGTAGAGGCGCTGCGCGACGGTCCGCTGCCGGACGTGTGGATGGCGCAGCCCTCCGGGCTCTCCGTCTCGGCCGACGGCACCCGGCTCTGGGTGGCCGACAGCGAGACCAGCGCGATCCGCTACGTCGAGAACGGCGTGCTGACCACCGCCGTGGGGCAGGGCCTCTTCGACTTCGGCCACGTGGACGGCCCGGCCGACCGGGCGCTGCTGCAGCACCCGCTCGGGGTGTGCGCGCTGCCGGACGGCTCGGTGCTGATCGCCGACACCTACAACGGCGCGGTGCGCCGCTTCGACCCGGCGACCGACCAGGTCGCCACGGTGGCCGACGGCCTGGCCGAGCCGAGCGACGTGGTGCTCACCGCCGAGGGTGACGTGCTGGTGGTCGAGTCGTCCGCGCACCGGCTGACCCGACTGGCGCCGGGCACGCTCACGGCGGCCGGGGCGAGCACGGTGAACGGCCCCCGGCACCAGGTGGAGCGCAAGCCGACCGACGTGGCGGCGGGCGAGCTGACCCTCGACGTGATCTTCACGCCCGCGCCCGGGCAGAAGCTGGACGAGACGTACGGCCCGTCGACCCGGCTGGTGGTCTCCGCCTCCCCGCCGGAGCTGCTGGTCGAGGGGGCCGGCACCACCACCGACCTGTCCCGGCGGTTGGTGATCGACGGAAGCGTGGCCGGCGGGGTGCTCCAGGTGACCGCCCAGGCGGCCACCTGCGACAAGGACGTCGAGCACGCCGCCTGCCACCTGACCCGGCAGGACTGGGGCGTACCGGTGCGGGTGGTCGAGGGCGGCGCGACCCGGCTGCCGCTGGTGCTGCGCGGCCTGGACGCCTGAGCGTCGGCGCCCGTCCACTCGGGTGCCGACTGCGACACCACGCGGAGCGGGACCGTCAGACGAAGGGCTTCGGGGTGACGCCCGCGTCGAGCAGCGCGGCCCGCACCAGGGCCGCCGAGGCGACCGCGCCCGGGGTGTCACCGTGCAGGCAGATCGAGCCGACCGCGCACGGGATGACGGTGCCGTCGACCGCGACGACGGTCCGCTCGGTGGCCATCCGTACGGCCCGGGCGGCCACCTCCTCCGGGTCGGTGACCAGCGCGCCGAGGGCGGTGCGGGGCACCAGTGAGCCGTTGGGCAGGTAGCCCCGGTCGGCGAAGCCCTCGGCGACCACCCGCAGGCCCGCCCCGACGGCGAGCTGGGCGAGCTTCGAGCCGGGGGCGCAAAGGATCGGCAGCTGGTCGTCGTACCCGCTGACGGCGGCGACCAGGGCGGCGGCCTGCGACTCGTCGACGGCCGCCGCGTGGTAGAGCGCGCCGTGCGGCTTGAGGTAGCGGACCCGGGTGCGGAACAGCCGGCAGAACGCGTCCAGGGCGCCGAGCTGGTAGGTGACCTCGTCGCGCAGCTCGGTGAAGGCGTACTCGATGCGCCGGCGGCCGAAGCCGGCGAGGTCGCGGTAGCCGACCTGGGCGCCGATGGCCACGCCGCGATCGGCCGCCGCGGCGCAGACCCGCCGCATGGTCGACGGGTCACCGCCGTGGAAGCCGCAGGCGACGTTGGCCGAGGTGACCAGGTCCAGCAGCGCGTCGTCGTCGCCGAGCCGCCAGATGCCGAATCCCTCGCCGAGGTCAGCGTTGAGGTCCATGGAACCTCACCGTAGTCCCTGGCCGGGCCTGCGCGAGTCCGGTCACGTCGTCCACCACCCCGATGACGGGGTACCCGCCGGTGGTGGGGTGGTCGGCCAGGAAGACCAACGGCTGGCCGTCGGCCGGGACCTGCACCGCGCCGAGCACGATCCCCTCGCTGGGCAGTTCACCGGCCACCGCGCGGGGCAGCGGCGCGCCGGTCAGTCGCGCGCCGACCCGGTCGCCCACCGGACTGACCGTGTACGGGGTGCCGAGCAGCCGGTCGAGCGCGTCCGGGCTGAACCAGTCGGCCCGTGGCCCGGGGCGCAGGGTCAGCCGCAGCTCGCCGGCCGGGGGCCGACCGACGGTCACGTCCACCGGTGGCGGCGGCCCGGGCCACGGACCGAGCGGGAGGCGGTCGCCGTCGCGTACCGGGGGTGGGCCGAGGCCGGAGAGGGTGTCGGTGGCGCGGCTGCCGAGCACCGGTGCCGCGCGGGAGGCGACGGCCACCGCGGCCGGTCATCTCACCACGATGGCCCGGGCCGAGTGGGCGGCGGCCAGGGACCGGCTGGCGGCACTGG
>NZ_JAEVHN010000577.1:0-3900 GCF_016803375.1 Micromonospora sp. 4G55 | reverse complement strand
CCCCTCGTCGTAGTCCTCGCCCTCGTCGTACTCGTCGTACTCGTCCGCCGGGGGCCGGCGGCGCTCCGGCGGTCGACGGCGGCCGCGCTCGGCGGGCCGGCGCTCCTCGCGCTCCTCCTCGGGCTCCTCCGGCTGCTCCTCGGCCCGGCCCCGCTGCTCCCGCTCCTCGCGGGCCTCCTGCTCCTCGCGCAGCGCGGTCTCGTGGTCCTTGACCACCTGGGAGTCCTCGATCTCGCCCCGCCAGCCCTCGACGGAGTCCGGGTCGAGCACGGTGTTGGTCATCACGTGCCGGACGAAGTGCTTCAGCTCCAGCCGGACCCGTCGGCCCTGGGCGCGCCAGAGATTGCCGGTGTGCTCGAAGAGCCCCTGCGGGTGGTACTCCAGGACCACCAGGATGCGGGTCAGGTCGGGGGTCAGCTCGTGGAAGCTGACGGTGCCGTCCACCGAACCCTTCTCACCCTTGGACCGCCAGTGGATGAGCCGGTCCGGGATCTGCCGGACGATGGTCGACTCCCAACTCCGGTGCGACCAGAAGACCTGCGCCTTCCAGGTCATCTTCTCGTCCGTCTCGCAGTCGGCCTGCTCGACCTTCTTCATGAAGCTCGGGAAGTCGCCGAACTGGGTCCACTGGTTGTACGCGAGCCGGGCCGGCACGCCGACCTCGATCGTCTCGACGATGTTGGTGACCTTGAGCTTCTTGCCGCCACCCTTGCCAACCTTGCCGCCGCCACGACCGAACGCCGACATCACCTTCTCCTTACCGCCGGCCAGGCCGGCCCGGAACATGGCCTTCACGGGGGATTTGCCCTCGGCGAGCTGCTGAGCGCCGGTGGCGGCGGCGATCAGGCCGGGGCCGCCGCCCTGTTTCGCGTACTCGCTGAGCCGGCCGGTGGCGCCGGTGATCCGCTCGGTGACCACCGAGACGGCTCGCTCGCCGATCGCGGACGCCAGGTCCCGCAGGTCGGCACCGAGCTGCTCCTTCGCCCGGTTCGCCAGGGCGCCGGGATCGTTGGCCGCCATGGTCACCGCCCCCGCTTCGACGTCGCCGGGTCGGCGCCGCCCTCACCCGGCTGCGGCTGGTCGCCCAGTTCCTGCTCCTCGTCGGACGCGGACCGCTGCCTGTCGTCGCCCCCACCTCCGCCGGACCTGCGGCGCAGGGCGTCCGCGCCGCCGCGCAGCTTGCCGCTGATGGCGTCGATGCCGCCGCCGGCGGCCGCGCCGGCGGCAGCCTTGCCGGCCGAGGCGAGCGGGCCACCCAGCTTGCCGAGGCCCGCCAGATGGGGGGACGAGGTCAACAGGTCGGTGCCACGCTTGAGCAGGTGGGGATCACGGCTGGCCCGCCCGGCGGCGACGGCGGCGGCCAGGGTGAGGGCGGTACGCAGCTTCTTCCGGCGGCCGAGGACGTATCCGAGACCGACCGCGAGGCCGACCCGCATTCCGCTCTTCATCGGTTCTCCTTCACTCCCCCGGTGGTCGGGACGACCCGATTCCACCGAGGGCCGGAAACCAGCACCGGGGGGGAATGCGCACGGTGGTCCTGCGGCGGGACGTCCCGTTCTTACGGACCCGGGCGGCAGTACCCGTCGGCCCCGGCGCAAAACATTTCCCGGCAATTCCTTGTCCCATTGAGGCAAGGAGGGGAAGGAGTCGTCCAGGCGGCGACCAAGGCCGCAAACCGGACAGTCAGAACGCGCCAACCAGGAACGGCGCGAGAAGGATCAAATCCCGCGAAGAATTGTCAGAATGCCGGCGGAGTGGCGTCGAGGCAGATTTTGGCGTGGACCTTGTCGCCATTTTCGAGCAGTTTTGCGCCGCATTTCTTCAGCACCTGTACAGCCCCGATGTTGTCCTGGGTGGTGTCCGCGACCACGGCGTGCATGCCGGCCGCGGCGGCCTCGTTGAGCAACTCGCGCAGGGCACCGACGCCGAGGCCCTGGCCGCGCGCCGAACGCCCGAGCCACATCCCCGTCTCCACCACGCCGGGCTCCTCGCAGCGGCTCATCCGCACCATGCCGACCACCTCGCCACCGGCGACGATCGCGTACATGCGGGTGCGGGTCGGACCGTCGAGCCCGGCGAAGCTGGCCCGGTGGAACTCCCGGAACGCCTCCCGACGGGCCAGCGACCAGCCGGCGGGCGCCTCGACCGGGGGCATCACGTCACCCGGCTCCGCCTCGGCCACCGCTACGGAGAGCAACGGCTCCAGGTTCCGCTCGTCCAGTCGCTCCAGTCGTACCGCACCCGTCACAGTGCCGCAGTCTGCCGGTACCGCCGCCGGTCGTCCAGCCCTTCGGGCGGCGAATGGCCCTCTGGTCGAAGGTACCGGCCGGTCGTCCCATCGGGGTGTTCCGCGTCACGCTCCGCTGTCGGTGCCAGCGCCGCCACCGGCCGGGCCGCGCGGGCTCAGCTTCGGGACGGGAACTCGCAGAGCACCGCCGAGGCGTCGTCGGCGCGCTTGTGCCGGCGCAGCCGCTCGGGATGGTCGCGCTCCGCGGCGCGTACCTGGTCGATGAGCGCGCCGGGCCCCTGGGTGCTCACCAGGTCGAGCAGTCCGGCCCAGTCGAAGAGGCCGAACTGCTCCACGGCACTGGACGCGCCGTCGGAGAGCAGCACCGCCCGGCGGACCGCGTCCGGCCCGCGCAGCGGCAGGGTCCCGGTGACCGCGTGGTAGGCCGCGTCCGGGTCGGTCGCGGCCACCCAGTAACCGTGGGTGCGGTTCATCCGCTCCCGCTGCACCTGCACCGCCTGCCGGAACCGGGTTTCCGCGTCGACCTCCCCGGCCGCAGTCCCGCCACGATCCGGCGCAGGTCGGCCAGCGCGTCGTCCAGCCGGTCGTCGGAGATGACCTCGACCCGGCCGCCGAGGTCGAGGACCAGCGGGCTGTCGCAGAGCACCAGGTAGTCGACCTCGTCGCCGCCCTCCCGGAGCAGGCAGACGGTCGCCGAGGGGGTGCCCGGATGGTCCAGGTCGCAGGCGTCCCCGTGGTCGGCGCGGACCGCCAGCAGCGCCGCGGCGAGGCTGCTCACCAGGGTCGCCGCCGGCCGGGCGGCGACGGCCAGCCCGATCCGGGCGGCCAGATGGCGGACGAACCACGCGGGCCCGTGCACGCACCCGGTGTCGAAGCCCTCCGGCACGGTGGCCCCGTCGAGGACGCCCACCAGCGGACCGAACCGGAAGACCGTGTCCTCGTTCTCCAGGCGGCCGGGCGCCGCGACCGAGGCGGACCGCACCCGCATCGCGTACGCCTCGCCGACGGTCCGCACCGTGTGCCCCGCCGGGTGCCGCGCCTCCGGTCCCACCATCAGCCCGCTCCCCTCGCCGTCGTCCCGAGAGCCCGGCTACCCGGCCCGGCCCACGCCATGCCCGTCACCGGCGCCGCCCGGATTCGGACGAAGCCGCCGGTAAGCGCCGGTCACCGACGGTAGCGGCAGCACCCGGCACGGCGTGGCCCGGGCAGACAGCTCACCCGGTGGGCACCGACCTTCCCAGCCGGCGGCGACGGCCCGCGCACGGACGGGAAGTGCTCAGCGCCGGCGGTTGCGGGCCCGCGAGGAGCGCAGCCGGCGCAGCCGCCCGACCAGCAACGGCTCGGCGGCGAGCGCGGCGGGCCGGTCCAGCAGGGCGTTGAGCAGTTGGTAGTAGCGGGTGGCGGAGAGGCCGAAGGTGTCCCGGATGGCCTGTTCCTTGGCCCCGGCATGCTTCCACCACTGCTGTTCGAAGGCGAGAATCCGCTGCTCCCGCTCGGTGAGGGTGTCCGCCGTGCCCGGTCCGCGCTGCGCGGGCACCGGTTCGACCGACGGCCCCTCAACCTCCGGCGCGTCGTCCGCCATGGCGGCGAGGACGGCCGCGGCGTCGACGGGCTCCGGGGCGTCCTCGACCGGCGGCGCGCTGCGCGGCGGG
>NZ_JAEVHN010000576.1:0-3903 GCF_016803375.1 Micromonospora sp. 4G55 | reverse complement strand
CGCGGGGTAGCTGACCGGTGGCACCGGGCCGGGTGGGGCGCTGGCCGGGGCCGGCGGTCCGGTGGGGACGGTGGCGGGCGGGGTGCGGCCGTCCCGGTTGAGCAGCAGCGCGCCGCCAATGAGGATCGCCGCGCCGAGCAGGACGGCCCGGAACGCGTCCGTGACGATGAAGCCGAAGCTCACCGCGACCAGGATGCTCAGCACGATGACGGTGACCGGCGACATGCTGGACCGGCCCCGGCCGAGCATCGACTCCACCGGGGAGGCGCTGTCGCCCTCGCCGGGGATGACCAGCAGGGCCGCGACGTAGAGCAGGATGCCGACGCCGCCGAAGAAGCCGAGCACGGCGAGGATCACCCGCCAGAGCACCGGGTCGGTGTTGGTGGCCCGGCCGATCGCCGCGCAGACCCCGGCCAGGTAGCGGCCCTCCCGCGGCCGGACCAGCCCGTACCGCGAGGTGAAGCCGGCGCCGCCCGACGGCGGCGGAGCGTACCCTCCGGGGGGGTGGCGTCTGGCCGGCCGTGGGCGGGACGCCCACGGGCCCGGCGCGCCGGTGGTGGTGGGCGGCGGACTCTCCGGCTCGGTCGCCCACGGGCGGGGCGGCGGGGCAGCTTCCTCGGTCATGCTCCGATCCTGCTGCGCCGGACGCCCGAGCGTCCTCCGGACCCGACCCTGACCCCACCCTGAGATCCCGGGGGCGGGAATGTCCGGGGCGTCCCCGTGGTCGCCGGGCATCGCCCCGTGTGACGATCGGACCGGAGCCGGACGACCCCGGCGCCTGCGCCGCACCGGCCCTGAACAGGGGAGCCTCCGATCAGCACCGTGACGACCCCACCGCCCCGTCTGTATCGGGCACCCGAGCACCGGATGGCCGCCGGCGTGGCCGCCGGCATCGCCGACCACCTCGGCATCCCGGTGCTGCGGGTACGGGTCGCCTTCATGGTCCTGCTCGGCCTCAGCGGCCTGGGGCTGCTGCTCTACGCCGCCTTCTGGGCGGTGGTCCCGCTGCGCCCCGGCGACACCGCCGCGCCGCCCCGCAGGGACCTGGCGCAGCTGCTGCCGTTCGTGCTGATCGGGCTGGGCGTGCTGCTGATGCAGGTGCTGGTCTTCGACTCGGTGGGCGCGACCGGCACCGCCGGTTGGCTGGTTGCGATCATCGCGGTGGGCGCCGGCGTGATCTGGCACCAGTCCGCGCCGGAGCGCCGCCGGCAGTGGGGCGACTCGATGCCGGTGCCGTGGCTCGGCGCGGTGGTCGAGGAGAGCGACCGGCGGGCGTTCGTGCTCCGCTTCGCCGGCGGCGGGGTGCTGGTCGCGGTCGGCATCATCGGCGTGGCGGCGGTCTACTCCCCGGTGCAGAACTTCGACGCGGTGGTCAACGGCGTGATCTTCGCGCTGGTCGGGCTGGCCGGCGTCGGTGTGGTGGCGGCGCCCGTGCTGTGGCGGACGTACAACCAGCTCCGCTCGGAGCGGGAGGGGCGCATCCGCGAGCAGGAACGCGCCGAGCTGGCCGCCATGGTCCACGACCAGGTGCTGCACACCCTCGCCCTGATCCAGCGCAACGCCACCGACGTCAAGACGGTGCAGCGGCTGGCCCGGGGCCAGGAGCGCTCGCTGCGCAACTGGCTCTACAAGCCCACCGGCTCGCCCACCGAGCGCTTCGCCGCCGCCCTGGAGCAGGCCGCCGCCGAGGTGGAGGACACCTTCGCGATCACCGTCGAGGCGGTGGTGGTGGGCGACCGGGAGACCGACGAGCGGGTCGGCGCGCTGGTGGCGGCGGCCCGGGAGGCGCTGGTCAACGCGGCCCGGCACGCCGGGGTGCAGACCGTGTCGCTCTACGCCGAGGTCGAGCCGGAGCAGGTGAGCGTCTTCGTGCGGGACCGGGGCAAGGGCTTCGACCCGGATACGGTGGAGGATCACCGGCACGGCGTACGAGGATCGATCGTCGGGCGGATGAAGCGGCACGGCGGCCGGGCGGAGATCCGGTCCGGGCCGGGAGAGGGAACCGAGGTCCGGTTGATCCTGTCGATCACCGGCAACGGCTCCACGGCGGAGAGGGACAAATGATCATGGCGGAGCAGTCGATGGAACCGGTCGAGGGCGCGGACGCCCGGGTGGAGCGGCTGCGGGTCTTCCTCGTCGACGACCACGCCATGTTCCGGGCGGGCGTACGGGCCGAGCTGGGCGCGCACGTCGAGGTGGTGGGGGAGGCGAGCACGGTGGCCGAGGCGCTCACCCGGATCGCCGCGACCCAGCCCGACGTGGTGCTGCTCGACGTGCACATGCCCGACGGGGGTGGCCGGGCGGTGCTGGACGCGATGCGGCGTACCCATCCGCAGGTCAAGTTCCTGGCGCTGAGCGTGTCCGACGCCGCCGAGGACGTGATCGGGTTGATCCGGGCGGGTGCCCGGGGCTACGTCACCAAGACCATCTCGCCGGACGAGCTGACCGCCGCGATCCGTCGGGTGGCCGACGGCGACGCCGTGTTCAGCCCTCGGCTGGCCGGGTTCGTGCTGGACGCCTTCGCGGCCCGCCCGGACGCGCCGGTCGCCGACCCGGAGCTGGACCAGCTCACCAACCGGGAGCGGGAGGTGCTGCGCCTGCTGGCCCGGGGGTACGCGTACAAGGAGATCGCCAAGGAGCTGTTCATCTCGATCAAGACGGTCGAGACGCACGTGTCCAACGTGCTGCGCAAGCTCCAGATGTCCAACCGGTACGAACTGTCCCGCTGGGCGGCGGACCGCCGGCTGGTGTGACGGCAGGGCCGATCCGGAACAATCGGACCGAACGACCCCAGGGGCTGACAAGAGATCTACTCATGTCGCATAATGCCCCGTCGCGTTTTTCTCGCGTGCGGGTGGTGCGAAACCCCGCGAGAACGGCGACCTGTGCAGGCCCGCCGGATGCGGGCCCACCCCTGGGGAGAGGTGTACGACTTTGATGTTCGGACAACTGGGACGACGCTGGGCCGGAATCGCCACGGCGTTCGTCGCCGGCAGCGCGATGGTGCTCGGCTCGGCCGCTCCGGCCGCCGCCGAGGCGCCGGCGACCGGCGTGGCGCGCGCGGTGAAGGACACCGGCGTCGTGCTGAAGCTCAACGACCGGAAGCTGTCGACCTCGGCGCTCGCGCTGGAGCTCAAGGACGGCACGGTGCCGGTCTTCTGCATCGACTTCCACACTCCGGTGGCCCGCGACGGTGAGTACACCGAGGGCACCTGGGGTCAGTCGGAGGTCGAGAACCTCGGCAAGGTGCAGTGGGTGCTCACCCACGGCTACCCGAACGCCGAGGTGCCGGCGCTGCTCAAGGCGGCCGGGACGGAGCTGCCGGCCGGGCTGGGCGACAAGCGGCGCGACACCCTGCTCTACTTCGGCACCCAGACCGCCGTCTGGCACTTCAGTGACGGCGTCAAGCTGGGCGACTGGGAGCAGGGCCTGACCGACGCCGCCGAGTACGACGTGATCAAGAAGATCCACGACTACCTGGTGACGAACGCGACCGACCAGCCGGAGCCGAAGGCCGAGTTGAGCATCGACCCGGCGAAGGCCACCGCCACCGTCGGTGGCAAGGCGGGCCCGTTCACCGTCAAGGGCCCGGCCGGCGAGATCGCGCTGAAGGTCGCCGGCGGCACCGCCGTCGACGCCGAGGGCAAGCCGGTCACCACGACCACCAACGGCGGGGCCTTCTGGCTGACCGCGACCGATCCCGGTTCGGTCACCGTGACCGTTTCCGCCCAGGACTCGGTCTCCTTCGGCCGGGTGTTCCTCTTCTCCGGCGGCAAGGACCAGAAGCAGAAGCTGATCCTCGGCGGCAGCGCCGGCGCCACCGTCACCGCTGAGGCCGCGGCGAGCTTCGCCGCCGCCCCGGCCAGCCCGTCGGCGTCCCCGACCACCCCGTCGGCGTCGCCC
>NZ_JAEVHN010000575.1:0-3911 GCF_016803375.1 Micromonospora sp. 4G55 | reverse complement strand
CGCGACTCGGCGCCCGGTTGCAGGCCCGGGGGCGTACCGCTCCGGGCACCGTCGCCGGCGCCGGCGGCGGGCTCGGGCTGGACGCCCTGGTCGACTACCGGTGGGAGGTGGCGCTCGGCGACGAGGCGCTGGACGCCGACGAGCTGGCCGCGCTGGCCGCGCTGAAGACCCCGCTGGTGCGGCTGCGCGGGCGGTGGGTGGAGCTGGACCCGAAGCGGCTCGCCGCCGGGCTGCGGCTGCTGCGGTCCTCCGGCGAGCTGACCGTCGCCGACCTGCTCCGGCTCGGCCTGTCGGGGGCCGACCGGCCCGAGGCGCTGCCGGTGCTGGAGGTGACCGCCGACGGGCCGCTGGGCGACCTGCTCGCCGGGGAGGCCGAACGGCGGCTCACCCCGCTCGACCCGCCGCCGGGTTTCAAGGGCACCCTGCGTCCGTACCAGCGGCGGGGGCTGGCCTGGCTGGCCTTCCTCCAGTCGCTCGGGCTCGGCGGGGTGCTCGCCGACGACATGGGGCTGGGCAAGACGGTGCAGCTGCTGGCCCTGCTCGCCGGGGACCCGCCGGCGGCCGGGCCGACCCTGCTGGTCTGCCCGATGTCGCTGGTCGGCAACTGGCAGCGGGAGGCGGCGAAGTTCACCCCCGGGCTGCGCGTGCACGTGCACCACGGCGCGGACCGGGCGCGCGGCACGGAGTTCACCGAGGCGGTGCACGCCGCCGACCTGGTGGTGACCACCTACTCGGTGGCGGCCCGGGACGCCGTCGCCCTCGCCTCGATCGGCTGGCACCGGGTGGTGGTGGACGAGGCGCAGGCGATCAAGAACGCCTCGACCCGGCAGGCCGAGGCCGTCCGGTCGCTGCCCGCACGGCACCGGGTCGCGGTCACCGGTACGCCGGTGGAGAACCGGCTGGCCGACCTCTGGTCGATCATGCAGTTCGCCAACCCCGGGCTGCTCGGCCCGGCCGCCAGCTTCAAGAAGGCGTACGCGGTGCCGATCGAGCGGCACTCCGACGCCGAGGTCGCGGCCCGGCTGCGCCGGATGACCGGCCCGTTCGTGCTGCGCCGGCTCAAGACCGACTCCTCGATCATCTCCGACCTGCCGGAGAAGCTGGAGATGGAGGTGCTCTGCAACCTCACGGCGGAGCAGGCGTCGCTCTACCGGGCCATCGTGGACGACATGCTGGCGAAGATCGAGTCCAGCGACGGGATGGAGCGGCGTGGCCTGGTGCTGGCCACCATGACCCGACTCAAGCAGGTCTGCAACCACCCGGCGCAGCTGCTGCGCGACGGCTCGGCGCTGCCCGGGCGTTCCGGCAAGCTGGAACGGCTGGAGGAGATCCTCGACGAGGTGCTCGCGGCGGGGGAGAAGGCCCTGCTCTTCACCCAGTACGCCGAGTTCGGCGGGATGCTGCGCGGGCACCTGTCGGCCCGGTTCGGCCGCGAGGTGCTCTTCCTGCACGGCGGGGTCGGCAAGGCGGACCGGGACGCGATGGTGACCCGGTTCCAGTCGCCGGACGGCCCGGCGATCTTCGTGCTGTCGCTCAAGGCCGGCGGCACCGGGCTGACCCTGACCGCCGCCAACCACGTCGTCCACGTCGACCGGTGGTGGAACCCGGCGGTGGAGGACCAGGCCACCGACCGGGCGTTCCGGATCGGCCAGCGTCGCCGGGTCCAGGTACGCAAGTTCGTCTGCGCCGGCACGGTGGAGGAGAAGGTGGCCGCGATGATCGCCGACAAGCGCAGCCTGGCCGCCTCGGTGGTGGGCAGCGGCGAGCAGTGGGTCACCGAGCTGTCCACCGCCCAGTTGCGCGAGCTGTTCGCGCTGGAGGCCGGGGCGGTGGTCGAGTGACCGACCCCGACCGTACGCCACCGCCCGGCGACCCGGCGCTCGACGGCGACGCGGGCTCGGCCGGCCGGTTCGCCGACTTCGGACCGCCCCGGCGGGTCGACGGCGGGCTGAAGGCGCGCAGCACCCGGGGCGCGATCGGCGTCTCCTGGTGGTCGCGGCGCTTCCTGGAGGTGCTGGAGTCGTTCGCTCTCGGCACCCGGCTGACCCGCGGTCGGTCGTACGCCCGCAAGGGCCAGGTGTTGCGGCTCGACGTGACGCCCGGCCGGGTCGAGGCCACCGTGCAGGGCTCCCGGGCCGAGCCGTACCGGGTCGGCATCGAGCTGCCGGTGTTCCCGGCGGCGCTCTGGGAGCGGGTCGAGCGGGACCTCGCCGCGCAGGCGTTCTTCAGCGCCCGGCTGCTCGCCGGTGACCTCCCGGCGGAGCTGGAGGAGGTGTTCGCCGACGCCGGCGCTCCGCTCTTCCCGAGCGGGGTGGCGGAGCTGACCCAGCGGTGCAGCTGCCCCGACTTCGCGGTGCCCTGCAAGCACCTGGCGGCGACCTTCTACCTGCTCGCCGAGGCGTTCGACGCGGACCCGTTCCAGCTGCTGCACTGGCGCGGCCGGGGCCGGGCCGAGCTGCTGGACCGGCTACGTGCCTGCGCGCCGGCGCGACCGACCCCGCCGGTACGCCCGGACCGTCCGGTTCGGACACCGGCGCGCCGGACGCGGCCGGCGCCGGCCCGATACCCGACGCGGAACCGGTCCCGGCCGCCGGGGCGGCGCGGGTGCTCGCCGGACTGCCCGCGATCGGACTGGACGAGACGGTGGACCGGTTCTGGCTGCCGCCGGTGCCGTTGCCGGACCGGCCGCCCACCCTGGCGACCGGCCCCGACCTGCTGCTGCGGCAGCTCGGCGCGCCCGCGCCCGCCATCGGCGGCCCGGGTCTGCTGGAGCGGCTGCGCCGGGCGTACCGGACCTTCGGCCGGTCCTGACCCCGCCCGCGGCGGATCGTGGACAGTCGCCGTCCGCTGTGGACGCCGACCGCCCACGATCTCGATCCGGGCGATGCCGCGCCGGTGCCGGGCCGTGGTGGCCGGCGGGTCATAGCCAGCGGCGGCGGAAGCGCCACATCAGGGCGGCGTTGGCCGCCAGTACGACGGCGCAGATCGCCCCGGCCATGCGTCCGGCCAGTACGGTCATCGCCGGCAGTGACGCCCAGAGCACGATCGTCAGGATCATCAGCCAGCGCCCGCGTCGGGCTCGCGCCCGATGGTCGAGTCTCGCGAAGAACTTCGGGTCGCTCTCCCGGAGCTGCCGGGTGATCTGTTCGAATCTGCGCTGATCCTCTTTGCTGAGCATGGCGATGCCTTCCCCTCACGGCTTCAGCGGTCCGGCGGCTTACCCGCTGTTGCGGCGGCTCACGCCCTTCCGCTGCTGCCACTTTGCGCCGCCGACGAGGTGGCGGGACGCGGGTCAGGAACGGCTCAGCGCAGGCTTATCCCTTCCTTAAGTTTCGCTGTGCCCGTGAACGCGGCTAAAAGCGTCGCGTGGGCCGGAAACGTTACGTCCCGACCCTGGGGGACCGAGTCGCCCCTGCTCCGGACGTCGGCACCCGGCAGGGCGGAAACCGGACCGCCGGGGGGCCCGCTGAGCGGTGTCTTAAGTGCCCTCCGGAGCCGCTGGTGAGCGCCTTGAAGGCCCTCCACCCCATGGTTACCGTCCCGTAGCAACCCCCTCAGGCAACAGTCGCCGCACCCTCCGCCCCGCTCCGGTCGCAGCGTGTCGGCGCCTTGAAGAAATCGGGATTGGTGCATGGCCGACCAGAATGTGCCACCGCGCGGACCGTGGGAAGACCGCGGCTGGACCCCTGGACAACACCCCACCCCGGACGGATACCGCGACGTCCACCGCTCCACGCCGTACGCCGTGCAGTACCAGGGCCAGGTCGACCCCGGCCAGCCGCACGCCGGGTACGCCACCCAGCCGGCCCCCCGCGGCCCGCAGTGGGTCGGCCCGGAGGGCCTGCCGGCAGTCGTTCCACCAGCCGGCCGGCACCGGACTGCCCCAACTGGACGACGGTGACGAGCCCGGC
>NZ_JAEVHN010000574.1:0-3915 GCF_016803375.1 Micromonospora sp. 4G55 | reverse complement strand
CCCCACCCAGCCCGCCGGCGAACCGGTCGCGGACCGTCCGGTCCCGGCCGGTGGCCTCGGCGGCGCTCCCGGCCGACCGGAGCCGCTGATCAGCAGGCTGCGCTCGGCGGCGGGTGCCGCCGCCAGCATCGCCCCGCTGCCCGGCGTCGATTGCCCGCTGGTTGTAGTCGGACAGCCCGGTGACCAGCGCGACGGCGACCAACGCGGCGACCGCCGCCGCCAGCAGCAGGCCCCGCGCCTCGCGGGCCCGCCTCCACACCAGCTTCATCCGTACGCCTCCCCCGGGGGGCCCTCGCTGGGCCGGTGACCAGGAAGAGCGGGTACGGGCCGGAAAAGGTTCGCGCCCTTTACATGATCGTTATCCGACCCCGTCCCAGCGCAGGCCGGCCCGCGTGGCGGCCGCGCGCAGCGCCTCGGCGAAGCGGGCCACCCTGCCGTCCAGGGCGGCCAGCTCGTCCGGGCCGAGCAGCACCACCGGGCCGCCGTCGGTCACCGCCAGCACGCAGGGGGTACGACCCTCGCTGGCCGCCCGGACCGCCGGGCTGCGCTCGTTGAGGTGCACCAGTTCCACCGGCACGCCCAGCGCCGGCAGGAGGTCGCGCCACTCCCGCTTGCGACCCAGACCGTGGTGGGTGACGTCGCACAGCGCGCACGAGGTGGTTCCCCGCACCTTGCCGACCAGGTACGCCAGTTCGCCGCGCAGCCCGCCGTCGGCGTGGTAGACGCCGACCAGTCGCCGGACCACGCCCGAGGTGGAGGTCATGCCGGCCAGTGTGCCGGACGTCGATCTGCTTGGATCACCGGCATGGAAGCCACCCTCGTCGTCCTGCTGCTGCTCGTCGTGGCGCTGCTCGGCGCGCAACTGTCCGTCCCGGCCCGGCGGGACGGCACGGCGGCCCGGCTGACGGAGATCGAACGCCGACTCCAGCTGGTGATGGACCACCTCGGCGTGGTGGACGACGGCCCGGCGCTGCCCGGGGTCCGCGAGCACCTGGCCCGGGGCGAGAAGATCAAGGCCATCAAGGCGTACCGGGCGGCGACCGGCGCGGACCTGAAGACCGCAAAGGAGGCGGTGGAGGCGATGGCCGGGCAGCGCTGACGGCGGGCGCTCAGTCGGCCAGTGAATCCGGCCGGTGCTGCTTGATCCACTTTTCGACGTCGGACTTCCGCCAGATCTTGCCCATGGCCAGGACGGCGATCGGCTCCGGGAAGTTCCGTTGATTGGCGATCACGGACGCGCGCTGCCGCGAGACGCCACCGAGCATCTCCCGAATCTCCGACACGCCGACAAGCTCCACACGTTGACGATGACAGCGGCACAGTCGCCAGACGGCGACAACTACGGTGTCTGTTGACGTAGACAACGGAGTCGGTCAGCATGAGGGTATGGCTACGCCCCACACCTCCGCTGTACCCGACCGTCAGCGGCGGGCGGTCCGTCCGCACGTGCCGATGCGGCCGCTCTGGTTGTGCCGGGTGTGCGCCGCCGCCTGGCCGTGCCCGCCGGCGCGGCTGCTGCTGGGCATGGAGTACCGCCGGGATCCGGTGGCCCTCTCGGTCTACATGGCGGGCTGCCTCTTCGACGCCACCGCCGACCTGATCAAGCTCAGCCCGAACCCGGCCCCGTCACCGGCGGACCTGTTCGACAGGTTCCTGGCGTGGACGGCCCGGCGGCATACGTAGTGAAGGCCCGGCCCAGCACCCGGTCAGGCGGGCTCGTCGGCTCGCGCTTCGCCCGGCTCGGCTGCACCCGCTTCGGCTCCCCCGGCATCTTCGGGTGGTCCGGCGGGTACGGCATGTCGCCCTGGCCAGCGGCCGCGTCCCGCTCGGCCCATTCCAGCAGCGGAGTGAGGTCGAACGGGGCGTCGTCGATGCCCGCGTGCGGGTCGCCCCGCTCGGCGAGCCGGGCGGGCACGCTGCGCAGGTCGAAGTCGTCCGGTTCGACGTCGGGCAGCTCGTCCCAGGTGACCGGGGTGGAGACGGTGGCGCGGGCGTTGGCGCGCAGCGAGTAGGCGCAGGCGATGGTGCGGTCCCGGGCCATCTGGTTGTAGTCGACGAACACCCGCCGGCCCCGCTCCTCCTTCCACCAGGCGGTGGTGACCAGGTCGGGGCGGCGGCGCTCCAGCTCGCGGGCGAGCGCGATGGTGGCCCGGCGCACCTCGGTGAACGTCCAGCGGGGCTCGATGCGCAGGTAGACGTGTACGCCCCGGCCGCCGGAGGTCTTCGGCCAGCCGGTCGCACCCAACTCGGCCAGGAGCGCGCGCACCTCGCCGGCCGCGGTCGCCGCGTCGGCGAAGTCGGTGCCGGGCTGCGGGTCGAGGTCGACGCGCAGCTCGTCGGGGCGGTCCACGTCGGCGGCCCGCACCGGCCAGGGATGGAAGACGATGGTGCCCATCTGGGCGGCCCAGGCCACGTGGGCGAGGTCGGCCGGGCAGAGCTCGTCGGCGCTGCGCCCACTGGGGAAGCTGATCTTCGCCGTGCGCACCCACGGCGGGACGCCCCGGGTCGGCACCCGCTTCTGGAAGAACATCTCCCCCTCGATGCCCTCGGGGAAGCGCTGGAGCGTGGTGGGGCGGTCCCGCAGGGCGCGCATGATCCCGTCGCCGACCGCCAGGTAGTAGTGGAAGACGTCCGCCTTGGTGAAGCCGCGGCCGGGGAAGATCACCCGGTCGGGGCTGGTCAGCCGGACGGTGTGCCCGGCGACCTCGATCTCGGTCACCGTCGCCTTCGAGGAGCCGCCCATTCCGCGACCATATGCGACGCCCCCGACATCCGACGTACCGTTGGCGGGTGAGTCTTGACAAGAACGAACTGCCCCGCACCGAGGAAGAGTGGCGGGTCCGGTTGAGCCCGCAGGAGTTTCGGGTGCTGCGCGAGGCCGGCACCGAGCCACCGTGGACGGGCGAGTACGTCGACACGAAGACCCCCGGCGTCTACCACTGCCGGGCCTGTGGCCTGGAACTCTTCTCCAGTGACACCAAGTTCGACTCGCACTGCGGCTGGCCGAGCTTCGACGACGCCATCCCCGGCCGGTCAAGGAGATCGAGGACCGCACCCTCGGCATGAGCCGCACCGAGATCCGCTGCGCGCGCTGCGACAGCCACCTCGGGCACGTCTTCCACGGCGAGCACTTCACCCCGAAGGACACCCGGCACTGCGTCAACTCGCTGTCGATCCGGCTGGAACCGCGCTCCGACGCCTGACCCGCCGGGCCGCGCCCGGCGGGCGGCGGCGTCGTCGCCTACCGCCGGCCGGCCGCCGGCGCCGGTCGATCCGGCTGGAACCGCGCTCCGACGCCTGACCCGCCGGGCCGCGCCCGGCGGGCGGCGGCGTCGTCGCCTACCGCCGGCCGGCCGCCGGCGCCGTCAGGAGTCGCACCTCCGCGGTACGCGACTGCTCGACCCGCGTGGCCAGTTCGCGTACCTGTGGGCTGGTCGCGGTCGCCAGGTGCGCCCGGGACAGGTCGGCGGCCGCCTGCTGGTGGCTGCCGAGCAACTCGCGCAGCACGGCGTCGACCTGGCCGGCCGGGGCGCTCCGCAGGCGCGCGAGGTCCGCCGGGGCGGCGAGGTGACCGGTGTGGTCGTGCCGCCCGGCGGTCGCGGCCGGACCGGCGTCGCGCAGCCAGGCCCGCATGGTGGCCAGCTCGTCGGCCTCGGTCACCTCGATGGCGGCGACCATGGTGCGCAGTTCGGGGTCGGTCGCCCGGTCGCGGCCCCAGCCGGACGATCTCCGAGTCGTCGTGCTCGGTGTGGGCCCACCATCATGGTCAGGTACAGCACGTCGAGGGTGCCGAGCGTGGTGTCCGCCGAGCCCGCGGTCGCGCAGCCAGGCCCGCATGGTGGCCAGCTCGTCGGCCTCGGTCACCTCGATGGCGGCGACCATGGTGCGCAGTTCGGGGTCGGTCGCCCGGTCGCG
>NZ_JAEVHN010000573.1:0-3919 GCF_016803375.1 Micromonospora sp. 4G55 | reverse complement strand
GGGCTGGGAGCCGGTCGGCGTCGACCTCTCCGGCGGGCAGCTCCGGCACGCCCGCGCCCGGCTGCCGGTGACCCGGGGCGACGCCGCCGCGCTGCCGGTAGCCGACTCGGCGCTGCCGGCGGTGGCCTGCGTGCTCGCCCACACCGACATGCCCGACTACCCGGCCGTGATCGCCGAGGCGGCCCGGGTGCTGGCGCCCGGCGGGCGCTTCGTCCACGTCGGCGTTCATCCGTGCTTCATCGGCCCGTTCGCCGACCGGTCCGACCCCGGGCGGATCGTCGTCGACGGCGGCTACGCCGAGCGGGAACGCAGCTTCCGGGTCTGGTCGACGCACGGGGTGCGGGCCCGGGTCGGCGCCTGGCACGTACCCCTGGCCGACCTGCTCAACGCGGTCACCGCCGCCGGCCTCACGCTGACCCGGACCACCGAGTCCGGGTCCGGCCCGGTGCCGGACCTCTTCGCCCTGCTCGCCGTCAAACCGGTCCGGTCCTGACCGACGGCCGGTGCGGAGCGGGAACGGGCGGAGCCCGGACCGCCGCTGCGGTCCGGGCTCCGGTGGTGTGCCGGGCGGTGGGTCAGCCGGCGTGCTTGCGACGGGCGGCGGTCCGGCCGCGCACCGTCTGGTCCAGCACCACCTTGCGGATCCGGACCGCGCTCGGGGTGACCTCGACGCACTCGTCCTCGCGGCAGAACTCCAGCGCCTGCTCCAGGGAGAGCTTGCGCGGCGGGATCAGCTTCTCGGTCTCGTCGGAGGTCGACGCCCGCATGTTGGTGAGCTTCTTCTCCTTGGTGATGTTGACGTCCATGTCGTCGGAGCGGGAGTTCTCCCCGACGATCATGCCCTCGTACACCTCGGTGGTCGGCTCGACGAAGAGCTGTCCGCGCTCCTGCAGGTTGATCATGGCGAACGAGGTGACGGCGCCGGCCCGGTCCGCGACCAGCGAACCGTTCTGCCGGGTCCGCAGCTCGCCGAACCACGGCTCGTACGACTCGAACACGTGGTGCAGGATGCCGGTGCCCCGGGTGTCGGTGAGGAACTCGGTGCGGAAGCCGATCAGGCCGCGCGCCGGGACCAGCCACTCCATCCGGATCCAGCCGGTGCCGTGGTTGACCAGCTGCTCCATCCGACCCTTACGGGTGGCCAGCAGCTGGGTGATCGCACCCAGGTACTCCTCCGGGGCGTCGATGGTCAGCCGCTCGACCGGCTCGCAGATCTTGCCGTCGATCTCCCGGGTGACCACCTGCGGCTTGCCGACGGTCAGCTCGTAGTTCTCCCGGCGCATCTGCTCCACCAGGATGGCCAGCGCCAGCTCACCACGGCCCTGCACCTCCCAGGCGTCCGGCCGCTCGGTCGGCAGCACCCGCAGCGAGACGTTGCCGACCAGCTCCTTGTCGAGCCGGTCCTTGACCATCCGGGCGGTGACCTTGGCGCCCTTGACCCGGCCGACCAGCGGCGAGGTGTTGGTGCCGATGGTCATCGAGATGGCCGGCTCGTCGACGGTGATCAGCGGCAGCGGGATCGGGTTCTCCGCGTCGGCCAGGGTCTCACCGATCATGATCTCCGGGATGCCGGCGACCGCGATGATGTCGCCCGGGCCCGCCGAGTCGGCCGGCTTGCGCTCCAGGCCCTCGGTCATCAGCAGCTCCGAGATGCGCACCCGCTGGGTGCTGCCGTCGGTGCGGCACCAGGAGACCGACTGGCCCTTGCTGATGGTGCCCTGCCGGACCCGGCACAGCGCCAGCCGGCCGAGGAACGGGGAGGCGTCGAGGTTGGTGACGTGCGCCTGCAGCGGCGCACCGTCCTCGTACGCGGGCGCCGGGATGGTGTCCAGCAGGGTGCGGAACAGCGGCTCCAGGGAGCTGCTGTCCTCCGGCACCGAGCCGTCGGCCGGCTGGGTCAGCGAGGCGATGCCGTCGCGGGCGCAGGCGTAGACGATCGGGAAGTCGATCTGCTCCTCGTCGGCGTCCAGGTCCAGGAAGAGCTCGTAGGTGTCGTCCACGACCTCCTTGATCCGGGCGTCCGGGCGGTCCACCTTGTTGATCACCAGGATGATCGGCATGCGGGCCTTGAGCGCCTTGCGGAGCACGAACCGGGTCTGCGGCAGCGGGCCCTCGCTGGCGTCGACCAGCAGGACGACCCCGTCGACCATGGTGAGGCCGCGCTCCACCTCGCCGCCGAAGTCGGCGTGGCCGGGGGTGTCGATGATGTTGATGGTGACCGGGTCGGAGCCGTCCGCCGGCATGTACCGCACGCCGGTGTTCTTGGCGAGGATGGTGATGCCCTTTTCCCGTTCGAGGTCCATCGAGTCCATGACCCGCTCGGTTACCTCGCCGCGGGCGCCGTAGGCGCCGGCCTGCCGCAACATGGCGTCGACCAAGGTCGTCTTGCCGTGGTCGACGTGGGCGATGATGGCGACGTTGCGGAGGTCGGTGCGAAGCTGCATACCCTCCATACTCCTGTCTACGGTTGCCGGGGCACGTGTCGGGGTCACCCCCAGATGGCCCGGATCTATGCCGGAACTGCTGTTCCGACCGTTCGCGCGGCTGGCATGCTGGCCCCCGTGTTCATGGGGACCGGATGCATGACCTGCTGACCTCGTTGCAGGGCCTGCCGTCCCTGCTGATCTATGTGATCGCCGCGACAATCGTCGCGGGGGAGACCGCGGTGATCTTCGGTCTGCTGGTGCCGGGCGAGGCGACCCTGTTGCTGGTCGGCTTCTTAGCCTACGCGGGGACGCTTCGGCTTGTTCCCGCGCTGCTCGTCATGACAGGTGCGGCGGTGATGGGAGACACACTCGCGTTCCGGTCCGGCCGCCGGTACGGCCCCCGGCTCCGTGCCAGCGGGCTGGGCAGCCGGGTGGGACCCGAGCGGTGGGCCCGGGCCGACGCGCTGCTGGGCCGGCTCGGCGGTCGGGGGGTGTTCGCGGCCCGGTGGATCGCCTTCGCCCGGACCCTGGTGCCCCGGCTGGCCGGCGCGGCCGGCCTGCCGTACCGGCGGTTCGCGCCGTGGAACCTCGCCGGGGTGACGACCTGGGTGGGCGGCTCGGTGCTGCTCGGCTACCTGGCCGGCGAGTCGTACGAGACGGTCTCCCGGCTGCTGGGCCGGGCCACCGGGGTGGTGCTGGTGCTGCTGGCCGTGCTGGCCGCGATCGTGCTGGCCGGGCGGTGGCTGGGCCGCCATCCCGACCCGGCGCGGGCGCTGCTGACCCGGGCCGCCGCCCTGCCGCCTGTGCGCTGGGTCACCGGCCGGTACGGCATCCTCTTCTTCCTGATCGCCATGCACCTCGGGCCGGGCTGGGCGCTGCTGCTCAACCTCGGCGCCGGCCTGCTGCTGCTGTCGGCGGCCGGGTTCGCCGTCGCCTGGCTGCTGGAGGCGGTGGTGCGCTTCAGCGGGCTGGCCGTGGTCGACGGCGCGATCGCGGACTGGTTCGCGCACCGCCGTACCCCGGGCGCGGTGCAGGCCGCCCTGACCACGGTCTCGGTGCTGCGGGGGTCGTTCCTGATCGTGCTGGTGGCGGTGGTGGCCGGGGTGCTCGCCTGGCGACACCGGCCCTGGCGGGCGGACCTGCTCAGCGTCTTCGGCACGGTCGGGGCCTTCCTGCCGCTGGTGGTCCTGGCGGTGGTCGCCGACGTCACCCCGTCGGCCCGGGCGGCTGTCATGTTCCCGACGCAGAACGCGGTGGTGGCCGCGAGCCTCTGCACGCTCGCCTGGCTGGTCTCCCGCGACGCCCGCTGGCCGGTGGCGGTGGCCGCCTGGACGGCGGCGGCGGCCGGCATCGCCGTCCTCGGCGGGGCCCGCCTCTACCTGGGCTGGAGCACGGCCAGCGGGACCGTCACCTCGGTGCTGCTCGGGGTGGCCTGGACGGCGGTGTTCGTGGTGGCCTGGGCCACCCGGGACCGGGCGGTACGCGCCACCGGC
>NZ_JAEVHN010000572.1:0-3920 GCF_016803375.1 Micromonospora sp. 4G55 | reverse complement strand
CCGGTCGGCCCCCGGGTGGGTGGCGCCGCGCCACCCACCCGGGAGGGTCACCTCACCCGTTCGGGAACAGGTTGCCGTAGTCGGCGTACGCCATGGCGACGTCGGCCTGGGCCCAGAACCGGTGGTAGTTGAAGGCCGGCTCGGCGCCACCGTTGAGGTAGGCCTGTACCTTGGGCCAGTCGGGGTCGTTCTTGTAGAACGACCGGATGTCCAGGAAGCTCTTGCCGGCGGCGATGGCGTCGCCGTTGGGCATCTTCCCGGTCCAGCCGGACGGGACGTAGAGGCCCTGTCCGTCGGCGGCGGTGTAGACGTCGTCGAAACGCCGGTAGTCGCCGCGCTTCTCGGTGGTGGAGACGCCCTTGGCGTCGCTGGCCGCGTAGAGGGCGTCCAGCAGCCCCTTGGCGGTGTTCTTGGCCGACACGTTGCCCGACTTCGCCGCGTACGCGATCAGGGTGCGGGCGTAGGCGGCGGCGACCCCGACGTCCTGGCCCTTCACCGTCACCTCGACGTGCAGGTTGGTGTTGGCCTGCGGGTTGGCCGGGTCCCAGTTGGCGGGCTGGCCGGTCCACTTCATGTCCGACGGGATCGACCAGTTGGTGCCCACCGTGGTGTTCGCGATGGCCCACGGCACCCACTTGTCCAGCAGCGCCTTGGCCTTGGCGTTGCCGGTCTGCAGGTACAGCTCGGCGATCCGCTGCAGCGACCAGGCCTGCATGCCGAACCACTGGTTGGACGGCGGGTCGTTGTAGACCGGGTCGACGTCGTAGTACATGCCGTAGAAGGTGGCGGTGCCGGCCGGCGGCTGGGCGTAGCTGCCGTCCCAGCTGTTGGTCGCGCCACCGGCGATGCCGCCCTCGGCGGACTGGAGCCAGGTGTAGAACTCCAGCTGCCGGTCGAAGCTCTTCTGCCAGTCGGCGACCGCGGTCGCCGACTTGGGCTTCAGCTCCGGCACGTTGGTCAGCGCCCAGGCCGCGAGCGGGTTCTGGTAACCGAAGTGGTTGTGGCTGGAGCCGATCCGCCAGGACCAGTTCTGGCTGGGGTCGTACGCGCCGCCCCAGGCGTAGTACCAGGACATCAGGTAGTGCGCCGAGTCCCGGCCGCTGCCGGCCGGGCAGGTGCTGGCCCCGACGCAGTTGCCGATCTTCTTGAAGTACTTGTCGAACATGGCGTAGCGCAGGTAGTCACCCATCTTGGCGGCCTTCGCCACGGTGGCCGCGACGTCGGCCTCCCGGCCCTGGGCCTTGGCCCAGGTCAGCGCCCAGTACGCGGCCTGCACGGCGCGGGCGTCGGCGTCCGGGGCGTTGGTGTACTTCCACTGCTTCGCGGGGGCGCTGCCCTCCTTGACGAACAGGTCGAGGTAGCCGTACTGGCCGCCGTGGGCGAACGTGTCGCAGGAGGGCTGCGGCACGGTCTCCCACACCGACTCCTGGGTGCCCCGCTGGAAGGTGTTGATGTACGCCGGCCGGGTGGTGCCGTCACCGCAGCGGCCGAAGCCGTAGGTGTTGTCGACGTCCAGCAGCCAGTGCATGCCGTAGATGTCGCCGGTGCCGTAGGTGCTCTGCAGTTCCGAGCGGAGCGGGTCCTGGCCGACCGGGACGGAGGGCTGCAGCTGCGACGGGTACTGGCTGGGCAGGTTGTACTCGGCGGCGTACTGGGCGGTGCCCGCCGCGCCGGCCGTCGGCTGGTCCGAATGATTCGGAATTATATATTTTTCCATCACCGTCCAGGCGTTGTTGAACGGGGCCCAGTTCTGGGTGACCCGGCCGTACTGCGCCTCCAGCCAGAGCCAGAAGCTGAACGCCTCCGAGGTGGTCTCGTGGCCGTGGTCGGGCGCCTCGACGATCAGCGTCTCCACCGAGTGGTACGGCACGCCCTCCGGGCTGAAGTACCCGGAGTTCTTGATCTTGCCGTACTGGTCGAGGAACCGCTTGATGTAGGCGTTGTCGCCGCCCGGGGTGTCGTTGTCGATCTCCGTGACGGCGATTGCCAGCGGCGCGAAGCCGGTGGCCGAGGCGGTGACGGTGGCGGTGCCGCCCAGGGTGTCCGCGTCCTCTGCCGCGGCGACGGTGGCCGTCACCCCGGTGTTCCAGTTGGTCGGGGTGAGCGTGACGGTCGCCGGGGTGACGGTGACGTCGGTGTCGCCGGTGCGGGTGAGGGTCACCGGCACGTTGGCGCTGGGCGCGGCGCTGAGCTTCAGGTTGACCGTGCCGGTGCCGCCCTCGGTCACGCTGACCGCCGACGGGGTGGCCACCAGCACCGGACCGGAGGCGGGGTTGACGGTGAACGCCTTCTCCGCCACCGCGACGCCGTTGGCGTTGTCGTACGCCTTGGCCTGCACGGTGTAGCTGCCGGCCGGCAGGTCCTCCAGCGTGTAGCCGTACGGGGCGGTGGTGTCGGTGTTGACCAGCAGGCCGTTGCGGTAGAACTCGACCTTGGCGATCGTCCCGTCCGGGTCGCTGGCGGTGGCGGTGAGCGGCACGTCGGCCGGCGCCTCGAACGGCCCGGTCGGCAGCCCCAGCGATACCGTCGGCGGCTGGTTGGCCGGGGTGCCGTTGCAGGCGACCCCGTTGAGGGTGAAGGCGGTGGGCTTCGGGTTGCTGCCGGAGTACGCGCCGTTGAACCCGATGGTGGTAGACGCACCGGTGCCGAGGCTGCCGTTCCACGACTCGTTGGTCGCGGTGACCTCGCTGCCGGTCTGGCTCCACTTCGCCGACCAGCCCTGGGTGACGCGCTGGGAGCTGTTCGGGAAGGAGAACTTGAGCGTCCAGCCGGTGAGCGCGTCACCCAGGTTCTTGACGGTGACGTTGGCGGTGAAACCGGTGTTCCAGTCGTTGGTCGCGTAGACCACGTCGCAGGCGGGGGCGGCCTGCGCGGCGCCGGCCGGCAGGGTCACCCCGCCGATGGCCAGCGCGGTGGCGGCGAACATCGCCGTCCGGCGACGTCTTGCCCAGAGTCTCATGTGCGCGGTGTCTCCTCGCAGGAGGGCCGGAGCCTGACGGGCCGCCGGCGAGGCGCCTCCACGCGAGCAGGGAACGCGGGGGGACGGAGGCGCCCGGGAAGGTGGTCGGTGCGGAACTGCGCCGGTCTGCCGCCCCTGGGGCGGCGGCGGTTCCTCGGGGTGCCGTCCGGAGATCCGGATGCCCTCGGCGACCCACGCTCACGCGAGCTGGCTCCGCTGCGTCGATTCGACAGTCTGCCATGAAGCGCTCCCACGACAACACCGCAGGTAGGACATCGATCGATGTTTCGATCTCGTTTTGGGGCTTTCACAAACCCGTGACGGGCGTTACAGTCGCTGCATCGCCGATGGGAGCGCTTCCATCGACGGAGATGCAATTGTTTCGTCGACCGTGGTCGCCCGGCCGCGGTGCAAGCCAAGAGGCTGACGACGGGCCAGCCCGGACACCGTCGCCAGCCGACACCCGCCAGTGACGGAGGGAGGTGGAACCAGAGCCACTCGCGTGGCCCGGCTCCCGCGCGACACGCACGGCGGACGCCAATTCGACTCGTGCGTGTGTGCACCAAGGTGGGGACGGGGGTTGCCCTCCCCCGTCCCCACACTAAACCCCCGTAGTCGACGGGAAAAGAGGCCGACGGGACAGGCGCGTACGCCGCCCGGCCGGCCTCGCTGGCTATCTGCGCCCCGCCCGGCGCGTCGGACGACCGACGGCGCCCGTCACATCTCACTTCCCCCATCCCGGCCGCCTCCGCGCGGCCCTCTAGGCTGGCGGTCCGCCCCCGAGGCGGCCGGAACGCCGCATGCCGGTGCTGGGAGCGCTCCCGGCCGTCGGGGTGGCCCGCACCCTGAGGAGAAACACCGATGTCGAGACTCACCCGACGGCGACTGCTGCACCGCGCCGCGCTCTCCCCCACCGCCAGCGCCGGGCTCTCCCCGGTCGGGGCCGCCGTGGCCGGCGCGG
>NZ_JAEVHN010000571.1:0-3922 GCF_016803375.1 Micromonospora sp. 4G55 | reverse complement strand
CGACCTGGTCCAGGGCGATCCGCTCCTGGGTCATGGTGTCCCGGTTCCGCACGGTCACCGCGTCGTCGTCGAGGGTGTCGAAGTCGACGGTCACGCAGAACGGGGTGCCGATCTCGTCCTGGCGGCGGTAGCGGCGGCCGATGGCCTGCGAGTCGTCGAACTCCACCACCCAGCGCTTGCGCAGCTGCGCGGCGAGGCCCTTGGCCTTCGGGGAGAGCGCCTCGTTGCGGGACAGCGGCAGCACCGCCACCTTGACCGGCGCCAGCCGCGGGTCGAAGCGCATCACCGTGCGCTTGTCCACGCCGCCCTTGGTGTTCGGGGCCTCGTCCTCGTCGTACGCCTCGAGCAGGAACGCCAGCACCGCGCGGGTGAGACCGGCGGCCGGCTCGATGACGTACGGCATCCACCGCTCCTGCTTCGTCTGGTCGAAGTAGGAGAGGTCGACGCCGGAGTGCTTGCTGTGCGTGGAGAGGTCGAAGTCGGTCCGGTTGGCGATGCCCTCCAGCTCGGCGAACTCGGTGCCGCCGAACTGGAACCGGTACTCGATGTCGACGGTGCGCTTCGAGTAGTGGGAGAGCTTCTCCTTGGGGTGCTCGTAGAAGCGCAGGTTCTCCGCCGACAGGCCCAGGTCGAGGTACCAGTTCCAGCGCTCCTGGAGCCAGTACTCGTGCCACTGCTCGTCGGTGCCCGGCTCGACGAAGAACTCCATCTCCATCTGCTCGAACTCACGGGTACGGAAGATGAAGTTGCCCGGGGTGATCTCGTTGCGGAACGACTTGCCGGTCTGCGCGATGCCGAACGGCGGCTTCTTGCGGGCGACCGTCTCCACGTTCTTGTAGTTGACGAAGATGCCCTGGGCGGTCTCCGGGCGCAGGTAGTGCAGGCCCTCGTCGCTCTCCACCGGGCCGAGGTAGGTCTTCATCAGGCCGTTGAACATCTTCGGCTCGGTGAAGGTGCCCTTGTTGCCGCAGTTCGGGCAGTTCAGCTCGGACAGCGAGGTCAGCGGCTTGCCGTGCTTCTCGGCGTACGCCTCCTCCAGGTGGTCCGCGCGGAACCGCTTGTGGCAGGACTGGCACTCGGTGAGCGGGTCGACGAACTCGGCGATGTGGCCGGAGGCCTCCCACACCTTGCGGGCCAGGATGACCGCGGAGTCCAGGCCGACGACGTCGTCGCGCTGCTGGACCATGGTCTTCCACCACTGCCGGCGGACGTTCTCCTTGAGCTCCACGCCGAGCGGACCGTAGTCCCACGCCGACCGGGTGCCCCCGTAGATCTCGCTGGAGGGGAAGACGAAGCCTCGGCGCTTGGCGAGGCTGACGACGGCGTCGATACGGTCGGCTGGCATGTTTCCTCCTACGCCGGCTGGCGGTCGGCGGGGACGTGATGTGGACGGAACGAACAGTTCGGGACAACGGTACGACCAGCGGCGTCCCGAGCCCAGCAGAATACTCCGGACGGCTCAGTTGACCCCGCAGACCTCCATGCCGCCGGTCTGCTGGTCCGGCGCGAGGGTGACCTGCTGGGTGTCCTGGAAGCCGCCGCTGTAGGTGACGTCCACCGGCACGGTGAGCGCGTTCGGGTCGACCTCGCCCACCCGGTAGGCGGCGACCGCCGGCTCGTCGGCCGCCCGCTGGGCGAACTCCGCCCGGGACTCGCGCCGCTGCTCCTCCTCGCAGAGCTTGTCGTAGGCCGCGCCGTACTCCTTGCGCACCAGCGCGCGGTAGTAGGCGTCGGTGACCGCCTGCCCCTGCTCCTCGATCGCCTGGGCGTTGCTGACGATCAGCCCGACCAGGGCCGCGCCGCCACCGCCGCAGCAGATCAGCAGGGCGAGCGTGCCGACGCCGAGGCCCAGCCAGAGCCGCTTGCGACCGCCCTCGGTGGGCGGCGCGGCGAACGGCGGGGCCACTCCCGGGCCGGGCGGCGGGGCCGGCACCCCCTCCTCGGCCGGCGGGGCGTCATCCCGGCCGGGCGTCGCGGGGTACGGCGGTGGGGCTGCCGGGCCGGGTGCGGTCATGAGTGCAGGGTAGTGCCCGCCGGCTCAGCGGTGCGGACTCGCGGCCCGATCACTGGTGGCCACCACGACCCCGCCGTCCGGGGCGGCGCTGGCCAGCGTCTCGTACGCGGACGGCTCGTCGAGCGACTCGGCGAGCAGCGGCACCGCGGCGATCTTGACGTCGAACCCACCCAGCGCCCGCCGGTACGCCCCGACCGATTCCCACTCGGTGACCAGGCACCAGTGGGCCGGGTCGTCCAGCGCGCGCAGCAGTTCGCCGCGCAGGTAGCCGGGGCGGGCGGCGAGCGCGGCGAGGGCGGCGTGCGCCCGGGCGACGAAGTCGTCGGACTCGACCTCGACCACGAACCGGTTGGTGACCAGCACCGGCGTCCTCCTCGTAGAGTCTGTGGGATGCAGCGTACGCAGAGCCCCCTGCTGGTCCGGCTCTCCCGGGCCAACCCGACGTCGGTGTTCCTCGCCACCCTGGTGGTGGTGCTGGTGGCGTTCTTCGCACCCGGGCCGGTGGGCGGCGTGCTGCTGCTCGCGCTCGCCGCCGGGCTGAGCTGGCTGCTGGCGACCACCTGGCCGGTGCAGGCGCCGCAGACCCGGATGATCCGGCTGGTGATGCTGACCCTGCTGGTCGCGGTCGCGCTGGCCAAGCTGCTCTGACATGCACTCATGCGTTTTTGACAATCATTTCCGTTGTCACGGACAGTTGATGTCATGAACATCCGCTCCGCTCCCCGCGCCCTGGCCGCCGCCACCGCCCTGCTCGCCCTGGGCGGCGTCGCCGCCTGCTCGTCCGACGGGGCGGGCGCCGATCCGCAGCGGGTCGACGTGGTGGCCGCCTTCTACCCGTTGCAGTTCCTCGCCGAACGGATCGGCGGCGACGCGGTCGCCGTCAGCAACCTGGCCAAGCCGGGGGCCGAGCCGCACGACCTGGAGCTCAACCCGCGCCAGGTCGGGCAGGTCAGCGAGGCGGAGCTGGTCGTCTACCTCAAGGGCTTCCAGCCGAACGTGGACGAGGCGGTGGACCAGAACGCCGCCGACCGCGCCTTCGACGTGGCGACCGTGCAGCCCCTGCTGACGGCCGCGGCCGGCGGCCACGAGCACGAGGGTGAGGCCGGTCACGCCGAGGAGTCCGGTGGCGGCCTCGACCCGCACCTCTGGCTGGACCCGACCCGGCTGGCCACCGTCGGCGACCAGCTCGCCGAGCGGCTCGGCCGGGCCGACCCGGAGCGGGCCGCCGACTACACCGCCCGGGCCAGGACGCTCCGCGGCGAGCTGGAGAAGCTCGACGCCGAGTTCGCCGCCGGGCTGAAGACCTGCCAGCGCCGGGAGATCGTGGTCAGCCACACCGCCTTCGGCTACCTGACCGAGCGCTACCAGCTCGAGCAGGTCGGCATCACCGGCCTCACCCCGGACACCGAGCCCTCCCCGCAGCGCCTGGCCGAGGTCGCCGCCGAGGCCCGCGAGCACCGGGCCACCACGATCTTCTTCGAGACCCTGGTCAGCCCGAAGGTCGCCGAGACCATCGCGGCGGAGGTCGGCGCGAAGACCGCGGTGCTGGACCCGATCGAAGGGCTGTCGACCGACTCCGGCGGGGACTACCTTTCGGTGATGCGCACCAACCTGCAGACCCTGCGGACGGCGTTGAGCTGCTCGTGACCGCACCCGTCATCACCGTCACGCACGGGGCGGTCGGCTACGACGGCCGACCCGTGCTGCGGGACGTCTCGCTCACCGTCACCGCCGGCGAGGTGGTCGCCGTCCTGGGGGCCAACGGCTCCGGCAAGTCCACCCTGATCCGCGCCGTGCTCGGGCTGGTCCCGCTGGCCGGCGGCTCCGTCGCGCTCTTCGGCACCCCGCTGCGCCGGTTCCGGCAGTGGCGGCGCATCGGGTACGTCCCGCAGCGGCTCGGCGCCGGCG
>NZ_JAEVHN010000570.1:0-3925 GCF_016803375.1 Micromonospora sp. 4G55 | reverse complement strand
GGGGCGGCGGGATGGCGCCCGGCCCGGGCTCGTCGGGGGTGGTGTCGACCGGCGCGGGGGTGGCCGGCGATCCGGTCGCTCCGTCGTTCGGCGGTTGGGTCATCTGGGTCCCCGGGGGATGGGCGTCCTCGCCGCCGTTGGGCGGGGAAGAGGGTTCGGGCGCGGCGGGCGACGTCGCTCGCCCGTCCGAGGCAGAAGGGTAGCGGTCGACGGGTCCTTCCGCGGCGCACCGTTCACGAGCCGAAGGCCGGCGTCGTCACGTTCTGGACGGGGCATGTGTCGCATATGTGACTTCAAGTGATCAACCATGCGCGTCCCGTTGTGGCCGTCCGGGCTGCGGTCCTACGTTCGTGCCGGCGGGGGAGCGGGTCGGGCGGTGGGTCCGGTCCGGACGGCGGTCAGTTCATGGTTTGAGGCCCGGAGGCAGTACATGCGCGACGCGGACAACATCGCTCGAGCCCAGTTCCCGCCCGGCGACCGGGCGGGCCGGCTCGCCGACCGGGGGGACGCGGACGGGCCGCTCGGCGGTCTCCCGGTGAACGAGCGGTCGTACCGCCGGTGCGCCGAGCCGAACGAGGTGCTGCGCATCCTCAACCGCGCGGGCGGGCGGGACGAGGACGAGCCCGGCTACGTCATCCACCTGCCGATCCGGGTGGCCGACCTGTCGGCGGCCACCGCGCTGGCCGGCACGGTGGCGGTCTCGCTGGGCTTCCTGCCCGAGTTGGACGCCGGGGAGACCACCGTCTCGACCGTCGACGACCAGAACAACCGGCACCGCGTCTTCTGCGACCTGCTGCTGCCCGACAAGTCCCGCTGCCCCCAGCCGTACGACCACGAGGGCCCGTGCGGGGAGGTGCCGACCGCCCCCGAGCAGCGTCCCGCGCCCCGGCCGACGCCCAAACCGTAGGCTGTGCCTGGAAACCAGTCCACGCCAGGCAAGGGAGCCTTCCACCGATGCAGAAGTGGGAATACGCCACGGTCCCGCTGCTGGTCCACGCGACCAAGCAGATCCTCGACAACTGGGGCGAGGACGGCTGGGAGTTGGTCGCCGTGGTCCCCGGCCCGAACCCGGACCAGCTGGTCGCCTACCTGAAGCGTCCGAAGGGCTGACGGGCATGAGCAACGGGCCTCACGCCAAGCTGGCGGAACTCGGGCTGGCCCTGCCCGAGGTCGTGCCGCCGGTGGCCAGTTACGTGCCGGCGGTGCAGTCCGGCCAGCACGTCTACGTCTCCGGCCAGCTGCCGATCGCCGAGGGCAAGCTGCTCGCCACCGGCAAGGTCGGCGCCGGCGTCTCCGCCGAGCAGGCCAAGGACCTCGCCGAGCGGTGCGCGCTGAACGCCCTCGCGGCGGTCGACGCGCTGGTCGGCCTGGAGAACGTCGTCAAGATCGTGAAGCTGACCGGCTTCGTCGCGAGCGCGTCCGGGTTCACCGGCCAGCCCGGCGTGATCAACGGCGCCTCGGACCTCTTCGGCGCGGTCTTCGGCGAGGCCGGCCGGCACGCCCGCTCCGCCGTCGGCGTCGCCGAACTGCCGCTCGACGCCCCGGTCGAGGTCGAGGTCATCGTCGAGGTCGCCTGACCGCACCGCCCGCTCCCCGCGATCCTGCGGTTCCGTGGCTGCTGAAAGCCGCGAACGGCCACAAACCATCGGCCGAAGCTGCAAGATCGCGGGGAGTGGCGGGCAGGGTCGTACGATCGCAGCCATGGGCGGGCATGTGACGGGGCCGGTGGCCGCGCTCGCGGACGGGCTGCCCGGCTGGGTGACCCTGTTGCGGGCGCCCAACCCCGGGCCGATGACGCTGGACGGGACGAACACCTGGGTGCTGCGCGCCGCCCCGGGCGCGCCCGCCGTGGTGGTCGACCCCGGACCGGCGGACGAGGGCCACCTGGGCCGGATCGCCGCACAGGGCCCGGTCGGCTCGGTGCTGATCACCCACGGGCACCCCGACCACACCGAGGGCTCCGCCCGCCTCGCCGAACTGCTCGACGGGGCCGCCGTGCGGGCCGCCGACCCGGCGCACACCATCGGCGCCGCGCCGCTGACCCCGGACGCTCCGGTGGAGGCCGCCGGCTTCACCGTCCGCCTGGTGCCGACCCCCGGGCACACCGCCGACTCGGTCTGCTTCCTTGCCGAACACGGCGACGAGCGGGTCGTGCTCACCGGCGACACCATCCTCGGCCGGGGCACCACCGTGGTCGCCCACCCCGACGGGCACCTCGGCGACTACCTCGCCAGCCTCGAACTGCTCTCCGCGTACCGGGGGATCCCGGCGCTGCCCGGGCACGGTCCGGCACTGGCCGACTGCGGCGCGGCGGCGGAGTTCTACCTGGCCCACCGGCGGGCCCGGCTCGACCAGGTCCGCGCGGCGGTCGAGGCCGGCGCGACCACCGCGCCCGAGGTGGTCGCCCGGGTCTACGCCGACGTCGACCGGTCGCTCTGGTGGGCCGCCGAATGGTCGGTCCGAGCCCAACTGGAGTACCTCGGGGTCGCCGCCCGGGAATCCGGCACCGGGGTCACGGAGTTGAAGCAGCCGTGACCTGCCCCGTGTGCGGCACCGTCGCCGTGCCCGGCGCCCGCTTCTGCCACAACTGCGGCGCCGCGCTGCCGGCCGCCGCGACCCTGCCCGCCGCCGAGCGGCGGGTCGTCACCGTGCTCTTCGGCGACCTGTCCGATTTCACCTCCTGGTCGGAGGACCTGGACCCGGAACGGGTCGGCGCGGTCACCGACCGGGTCAGCCGCCGCCGGATCATGATGGTCGCCAGCTGCACCGCCGGGTCGATCCAGTTGGTGCTCGCCGCGCTGCTCTGGACCGACAACCTGGTCCTCTGGCACATCTACGCCCTGGTCGCGTTGAGTCAGGTCGCGGGCTCGTTCCAGCGGATCGCGTTCCAGTCGGCGGTGCCGCAGCTGGTGCCGAAGCGCTACCTCGGGCACGCGATGGGCATTACCCAGCTTTCCAGCGGCTTCGCGATGCTGCTGATGCCCGTCTTCGCCGCCGGCCTGCTCGCCGCCATCGAACTCAAGGGCATCCTGCTCATCGACGTGGCGAGCTACCTGGTGGCGGTGCTGACCCTGGCCGTGGTGCGCTTCCCCGACCTGCTCGGCTGGCGGCCCCGGGAGCGGCTGCTGGTGGCGATCGCCAACGGGCTGCGCTACTCCTGGCAGCACCGCGGCTTCCGGCTGATGCTGGGCTACTTCGCCCTGGGCAACATCTTCCTGGCCCCGGCGCTGGTGCTCACCACGCCGCTGGTGCTCTCGTTCGGCACCGCCACCCAGGTGGCGCAGGTGGCCCTGGCCGAGGCCTGCGGCGCGGTGGCCGGCGGCGTGCTGATGTCGTTGTGGGGCGGGCCCCGGCGCCGGCGGATGGTGGGCGTGCTGGTCGGCAACCTCGGCACCGCCGTCGGCTGCGTGCTGGTCGGGCTGGACGCCTCCGTGACGATGGTCTGCGTCGGCATCTTCTGGCTGGCCATGGCGATGACCACCGCGCAGTCGATCTACGCGACCATCGTGCAGGTCAAGGTGCCGCAGCGCTTCCACGGCCGGGTGTTCAGCCTCAACCAGACCATCTCCTGGTCGACGCTGCCGATCGGTTTCGCGCTGCTCGCCCCGGCGGCGACCAGCCTCTTCGAGCCGATGCTCGCCCCGGGCGGGTCGCTGGCCGGGTCGGTGGGCGCGGTGATCGGCACCGGGCCGGGCCGGGGCATCGGTTTCGCGTACGTCTGCTTCGGGCTGGCCCTGGTCCTGATCACCCTGGGCGGGTTCGCGATCCGGATGCTGCGCCGCTTCGACGTCGAGGTGCCGGACTCGCTGCCGGACGACCTGATCGGCGCGCAGGAGCGGCAGCGGCGGCTCGCGGAGCGGGCGGCGGCGCAGGAACGGGAGCCCGTCGCGGCGTGACCCGGCGTGGGGCCCTCCGCGGAGGGCCC
>NZ_JAEVHN010000569.1:0-3937 GCF_016803375.1 Micromonospora sp. 4G55 | reverse complement strand
GTGATGGGCGCGTCGCTGCTGGGTACCCTGCTCAGCACCACGCTGATCGCCGACCTGCCGGGCCGGCTCGCCGCCCACGGCGTACCCGAGTCCACCCGGACGGCCGTGCAGGCGGCCGTGCGCGCCGGCACCAGCGACACCGCGACGCCGCCCGGGCCGGTGCGGCAGGCGCTCGCCGAGTCCCTGAACGCCGGCGTGCAGGCCGGGCTGCGGGTCAACGGCATCGTCTTCCTCGTCGCCGCCGTCCTGGCGCTCGCCGTCGTCCGCAACCGGCCGCACCGGCACCAGCCGACGGCCGACGACCGGCGGTGAGGCCGCTGCCGTGAACCGGAGCGGCACCTGGTCCTGATCACGGGTTCGGTGGCCACCTCGGTGGCCGCCGAACCGGCCATCACCCACCGGCCGGGGAGCGGTTCGGGGCCGATCGGATCGGCCCGGCCGCTGCTATCGTCGGCGTCCCGGGCGGCGACCGGCCGGCCCGGCCAGCCACGAACAGGCGGTCGCCGGTGACCCGAGCACGTGCCCTCCTCCCGCCGGCGCTGCTGGGCGTCGTCCTCGTCGCGCTGGTCGTCTCCGGCATCCGGCCGTACGACCGGCTGACCTGGCTGCTGGAGACGGTGTGGGTGATCGTCGGGATCCCGGTGCTGCTGCTCACCTGGCGCCGCTTCCCACTGACCACACTGCTGTGCTGCCTGCTCGGGGCTCACGCGATCATCCTCATCGTCGGCGGTCACCACACCTACGCGCGTACCCCGGCGGGCAACTGGGTGCGAGACCTGTTCGACCTGTCCCGCAACCCGTACGACCGGCTCGGCCACTTCGCGCAGGGCTTCGTGCCGGCCATCCTGATCCGCGAGATCCTCATCCGCCGCTCGCCGTTGCGGGGCAGCCGGTGGCTCGCGCCGCTCGTGGTCTGCGCCTGCCTGGCCTTCAGCGCCCTGTTCGAGATGTTCGAATGGTGGTCGGCCGTGGTCGCGGGCTCGGCGGCCGACGACTTCCTCGCCACCCAGGGCGACGTCTGGGACACCCAGTGGGACATGTTCCTGGCGCTGGTCGGCGCGATCACCTCGCTGGCCCTGCTGAGCCGCCTGCACGACCGCCAACTCCCGCCGCCCACCGATTCCCGCCGCTCGCCGGTCCGGCCCGACCAGCCGAGGATGACCGCGTGACGGTCGGTCGCCGGCCGGGCGTCGCACTGCTGGGCACCACGGCGCTGGAACGGTCGGCGGTGGTGGCCAACAACGCGATGAACCGCGAACGGCAGTTGGCCGGGGTCAACAGTTACGCCCGGGAATTGGGCTTCAACCCGGTCGACGTGCTCACCGACCGGCTCGCCGGCGCCGCCGCCGGCACCGGCTGGCTGGACCTCTGCTGCGGTACGGGCCGGGCGCTGATCCAGGCGGCCGGGCAGCTGCGTCGGGCCGGGTTGACCGAGCGCACCACCCTCGTCGGGGTCGACCTGGTGGACGCCTTCGACCCGGTGCCGACACCCCCGGCGAACCTGCGGCTGGACTGCGCCTCCGTCGCCACCTGGACGCCGGACCGGCCGTTCGACCTGATCACCTGCCTGCACGGACTGCACTACGTCGGGGACAAGCTCGCCGTGCTGGCGCGCGCCGCCGACTGGCTGGCGCCCGAGGGTCGGTTCGTGGCCGACCTGGACCTGTCCAGCATCCGGCTCGCCGACGGGCGCCCCGCCGGGCGACGCCTCACCGCGCTGCTGCGCGACGCCGGCTTCGCCTACGACTCCCGCCGCCGCCGGATCAGCCGCACCGGGCGCCGCGAGGTACGCCTGCCGTTTCGCTTCCTGGGCGCCGACGACCGCGCGGGCCCCAACTACACCGGCCAACCGGCGGTCCACTCCCACTACGCCGAGGAGCGCTGACCGCGTCGCCGTCCGGCGCCCCCGGGTCCGGCCCGCTCGCCGGGTAGACCGACCGGCTCGTCGGCGGGACCGGCTGTCTCCCCAGTCAGGTCACCGCCCTGCCGCCCGCACCGGCGCGAGCTGCCCCGGGCGCGCCGTCGGAGGGTTTCCGCCGCCCGGGGGACTGGTGATTTCACCGATGCGGGGGCGGCTCGCTCCACCGAACACTGATCCACGTCGATATGCCCCGACTGCAGGGAGTGCCCGACGTGTCATCACCAACCACCACCCGTCCCCGTTCCGCCGTCCGCGCCGCCGGTCTGGCCGTGGCGGCCGTCCTGGCCACCGTGGGCGCCTGGCCGCGGCGCCGGCCGCGCAGGCCGCCGACAACCCGTACGAGCGCGGTCCCGCCCCGACCGTCGCCCTCCTGGAGGCCAGCCGCGGTCCCTTCGCCACCGCGTCGCAGAGCGTCTCCTCGCTCAGCGTGACCGGCTTCGGTGGGGGAGTCATCTACTACCCGACCAGCACCAGCGAGGGCACCTTCGGGGCCATCGCCATCTCGCCCGGCTACACCGCCGCCTGGTCCAGCATCAGCTGGCTCGGTCCACGGATCGCCTCGCACGGCTTCGTCGTGATCGGCATCGAGACCAACACCCGGCTCGACCAGCCGGACAGCCGCGGCCGGCAACTCCTCGCGGCGCTCGACTACCTGGTGGAGCGGAGTTCGGTGCGGGGCCGGATCGACGGCACCCGACTGGCCGTCGCCGGCCACTCGATGGGCGGCGGGGGCAGCCTGGAGGCCGCCGTCTCCCGGCCGTCGCTGCAGGCCGCCGTGCCGCTCGCCCCGTGGAACCTGGACAAGACCTGGTCCGACGTCCGGGTGCCGACGCTGATCGTCGGCGGTGAGAGCGACACCGTCGCGCCGGTCTCGTCGCACTCGGAGCCGTTCTACAGCAGCATCCCGGCCTCGTCCGAGAAGGCCTACCTGGAGCTCAACGGGGCGAGCCACTTCTTCCCGCAGACGGTGAACACCCCCACCGCCCGGCAGATGGTGGCCTGGTTGAAGCGGTTCGTCGACAACGACACCCGCTACGAGCAGTTCCTCTGCCCGGGCCCGAGCGGCCTGGCGATCGAGGAGTACCGCAACACCTGCCCGAGCGCCTGACGCTCCCCGGGCGCCGCCGACCGGCGGCCGCCCCGCCATGCCCGCCCCGGCCACCCGCCCGGCCGGGGCCGAGTTGGCCGGCCTTCCCGCCGACCGGCAGCCCGTCCTCGCTGAACGGCTCGACGGTGGACGGCTACCCACAAGGACGCACTCTCAGTGCCGACATCCGCCGGCCTTCCGACGGGAGGCGCGCCTCGCTCGCCTCGGGCGCTGGGCGTGCCTTCGCCCGTCGTGATTCCGTGGCGGTCGCATCCCTGCTGGCCAACGGAACGACGCCGCCCAGCGGACAGCGCGCACCAGTCAACTCTTTCCAACAGGTTTCCGATAAGTGACACTCGATGCATGGTTACTGCATCAACAGTGCAATTAACCGTGCTGCGGGGCCGCGACGACGAGTGCGCCGCGATCCGGCGGCTGCTGAACGACCTGCCCCGCGGCGGGGGAGCGCTGCTCCTGCAGGGCGAGCCCGGCTCCGGCCGGACCGCCCTGGTCGACTACGCGCACCGGCACGCCGAGGGAGGCACCGTCCTGGCCGGCGTCGGGCTCGCCGAGGAGGCGGCGCTGCCGTACGCGGGACTGCAACGGCTGCTGGAACCGGTGCTGGACCGGGTTCGCACGCTCCCCGAGCAGCAACGACGGGTGCTGCGGCGCGCGCTGGCCGGCGCGGGCTGCCCGGCCCACCGGCGGCTGGCCCTGTCCATGGCCGTGCTCGGGCTGCTCGCCGCCGCCGCGCGGGATTGCCCCGTGCTGTGCACGATGGACGACGTCGACCGGGGCGACCAGCCGACCGCGGAGGTGCTGGCGTTCGCCGCCCGGCGCCTGCGTCACCTGCGGGTGGCCGTCCTGCTCACCACGGCGACGGACGCCTTCGTCGGGGGCGTACCCGGTCACCGGCTCGGCCCGCTCGA
>NZ_JAEVHN010000568.1:0-3939 GCF_016803375.1 Micromonospora sp. 4G55 | reverse complement strand
CCGGCACCGGTACGACCCGACGGCGGTCTTCTCCGCCGTACCAACGCTGCCGGCGACCACCGGCGGTGGGTGAGTGGCGGCGCGGCGGGCGCCCGACGGGGGCGTGGGAGCGGCTCCGGCGGCGGATGCGAGCGGGCGGTACGATTCCCGGCGCGCGGTCGCCGATGCCCGCCACTCACGATGTCCCCCGGTGCGGCTCCGCGCCCGCCGGCCACGCGCCCGCCGCGGTCGCGTCGGTGGACAACTGTTCCACAGTCCGGAAAGGGTCGGCCCGGCCGACCCGGAGGAGAGACTAGCCTGATGGGCGTGACACGCCGCGCGAAGATCGTCTGCACTCTTGGCCCTGCCACCTCGTCCCCGGAGCGGATCCGGGGGCTCGTCGAGGCGGGCATGAACGTGGCCAGGCTGAACTTCAGCCACGGCAGTCACGCCGACCACGAGTCGGTGTACCGAATGGTGCGGGAGGCGGCCGACGCCGCCGGGCACCCGGTCGCCGTCCTGGCCGACCTCCAGGGCCCCAAGATCCGCCTCGGCCGGTTCGCCGACGGCCCGCACGAGTGGCGCACCGGCGACTCCGTCGTGATCACCGGCGACGACATCGTGGGCACCAAGGAGCGGGTCTCCTGCACCTACCGCAAGCTGCCGCAGGAGGTGAAGCCGGGCGACCGGCTGCTGATCGACGACGGCCGGGTCGCCGTCGAGGTCAGCGACGTCACCGGCAACGACATCCGCGTCCTGGTCACCGAGGGCGGCCCGGTCTCCAACAACAAGGGCGTCTCGCTGCCCAACGTGGCGGTCAGCGTCCCGGCGATGTCGGAGAAGGACGCCGAGGACCTGCGGTTCGCGCTCGGCCTGGGGGTCGACCTGATCGCGCTCTCCTTCGTCCGCTCGGCCGACGACATCAAGCTCGTGCACGGCATCATGGCCGAGGAGGGCGTGCACCGCCCGGTGCTGGCCAAGGTCGAGAAGCCCGAGGCGGTGGACCACCTCGAGGCGATCGTGCTGGCCTTCGACGGCGTCATGGTCGCCCGCGGCGACCTGGGCGTCGAGCTCCCGCTGGACCAGGTGCCGCTGGTGCAGAAGCGCGCCGTGCAGCTCTGCCGGGAGAACGCCAAGCCGGTCATCGTGGCCACCCAGATGCTCGACTCCATGATCGAAAATTCCCGCCCGACCCGTGCCGAGGCCTCCGACGTCGCCAACGCGGTGCTCGACGGCGCGGATGCGGTGATGCTCTCCGGCGAGACCAGCGTCGGCAAGTACCCGGTGCTGACCGTCAGCACCATGGCGAAGATCGTCACCACCACCGAGTCCGGCTCGATCGGGGTGCCCCGGCTCCAGCACGACCCGCGTACCCACGGCGGGGCGCTCACCGTCGCGGCCTCCTCGATCGCCCGCGCCATCGGCGCCAAGGCGCTGGTCGCCTTCTCGCAGACCGGCGACACCGTCAAGCGGCTGAGCCGGCTGCACTGCGACCTGCCGCTGCTGGCCTTCACCCCGGTGCCCGAGGTGCGCAACCAGCTCGCGCTCTGCTGGGGCGTGGAGACCTTCCTGATGCCGTTCGTCGAGCACACCGACGACATGTTCCGCCAGGTCGACCAGGCGCTGCTCGGCCTCAACCGGGCCAACCCCGGCGACTACGTGGTAATCGTGGCGGGCAGCCCGCCCGGCACCCCCGGCTCCACCAACACCCTCCGGGTGCACCAGCTCGGCTCGCTGGTCGACGCGGCCTCCGCGCGGGCCCTGCAGTGACCGAGCGCCAGGTGGCCGGGCAGGCCGCGGTCGACCAGTTGCTGGAGGTCCTCGACCTCGACAACACCGGCGAGATGACCTTCCGGGGGATGAGCCCGCCGGTCGGCCCGCAGCGGGTGTACGGCGGGCAGGTCGCCGGCCAGGCCCTGGTGGCCGCCGGTCGTACCGTCGATCCGGAGCGCTTCGTGCACTCGCTGCACGGCTACTTCGTGCGCCCCGGCGACCCGGTGGAGCCGATCGAGTACCAGGTGGAGAACGTCCGCGACGGCCGGTCGTTCTCGGTGCGCCGCTCGGTCGCCTTCCAGCACGGCAAGCCGATCTTCTTCATGTCGGCCTCCTTCCAGCGGCAGGAGGAGGGCCTGGACCACCAGGCCCCCACCCCGCCGGACGTGCCCGGGCCGGAAGACGTGCCCACCATGACCGACCGGCTCTCCCGTTACCCGGAGCGGCTCGGCATCTGGGGGCAGATCCCGCGCCCGATAGACGTCCGCTACGTCGGCGAGCCCGGCTGGGTACGCCCCGGCGACCGCCCCGCCGACCCGTACCAGCGGGTCTGGATGCGCATCGACGGCAAGCTGCCGGACGACCCGCTGCTGCACGCGTGCGCCCTGACGTACGCCTCCGACCTGACCCTGCTGGACTCGGTGCTCTCGGTGCACGGCGAGGTCTGGGGCCCGGGCGGCGTGGTCGGGGCGAGCCTCGACCACGCGCTGTGGTTCCACCGGTCGTTCCGGGCCGACGAGTGGTTCCTCTACGACTGCTGGAGCCCGTCGGCCTCCGGCGCGCGTGGGCTGGCCACCGGCCGGATGTTCACCACGGACGGCCGGCACATCGCCAGCGCCGTGCAGGAGGGCCTGCTCCGCCGCGTCGGCGAGTGATCAAAAGGGTGAGGGGCGGCAGGCCGGGCGGCTGGCCTGCCGACTAACCTTGCGGTCATGCGTCTCTCCGCCCGGGTCGACTATGCCCTCCGTGCGGCCGCCGAGCTGGCCTCGGTCGCCGTCAGCGCGAGTGCGGGGCGGTCCCGGCCGGTCACCGCCGAGCAGATCGCCCGGGCCCAGGAGATCCCGCCGAAGTTCCTGGAGAGCATCCTGCTCCAGCTGCGCCGGGGCGGCATCGTGCACGCCCAGCGTGGGCCCGAGGGCGGCTACTGGCTGGCCCGGCCGGCCGCGGAGATCTCCCTGGCCGAGGTGATCCGGGTCATCGACGGTCCGCTGGCCCACGTGCGCGGGCAGCGCCCCGAGGACCTGGGCTACCACGGCGCGGCCCGGGCGTTGCAGGAGGTCTGGATCGCGCTGCGGGCCAGCGAGCGGGAGATCCTGGAGCAGGTGAGCATCGCCGACGTGGCCGCCGGGGAGCTGCCGGGCCGGATCACCGAGCTGGCCGCCGATCCGCGCGCCTGGAGCTGAGCCCGGCCGCACCGTCCGGTGCCGTCCCACCCACCGATAGGGGGCTTGACCCAGCCCCCGTCGTGCCGCATTGTCGACCAAGTCGATAGGAGATGCCGAAAGTTCGGAGGGGCGCGCGTGCGCAAGCTTCTGGTCCTCGCTCTGGTCGGGCTGGCTGCCCAGCTCGTCGACGGGGCGCTCGGCATGGCGTACGGGCTGACCTCGTCCACCCTGCTGCTCTTCGCCGGCGTCGCCCCGGCCGCCGCCTCCGCCTCGGTGCACCTGGCCGAGATCGGCACCACGCTCGCCGCCGGCGTCGCGCACTGGCGTTTCGGCAACGTCGACTGGCGGGTGGTCGCCCGGATCGCCGTCCCCGGCGCGCTCGGCGCCTTCGCCGGGGCCACCTTCCTCAGCGCCATCTCCACCGAGTCGGCCGCGCCGTGGATGGCCGGCATCCTCTTCGTGCTCGGCGCGTACCTGCTGGTCCGCTTCTCCCGGCCGCTGCGTCCCCGGGCCGGCGCCGGTGGGCTGCGCGGCCGGTTCCTCGGGCCGCTCGGCCTGGTCGCCGGCTTCGTCGACGCCACCGGCGGCGGGGGATGGGGCCCGGTGGCCACGCCCGCGCTGCTGGTCTCCGGCCGGCTGGAGCCGCGCAAGGTGATCGGTTCCGTCGACACCGCCGAGTTCGTGGTCGCCGGCGCGGCCAGCATCGGCTTCCTGATCGGCCTGGGCAGCCAGGGCTTCCTGCTGCCCACCGTGGCCGCGTTGCTGGTCGGCGGCCTGATCGCCGCGCCGGTCGCCGCCTGGC
>NZ_JAEVHN010000567.1:0-3945 GCF_016803375.1 Micromonospora sp. 4G55 | reverse complement strand
GCCCCGACGCGCCCGATGCGCCGCCGGCCGACGCGTCCGGCTACGCGGCTGAGCGGGGCCGACGCGATCGGTGCGCCGCCGTCGGGCGTGCGCGGTGGGACGGCGGGCGGGCCGGCGGCGGGCGATGACGAGGCGGGTGCGACAGTTCCGGCGGACGGTTACCGGCCGACCGCCGGTGAGGACGAGGACGGGACGGTAGTGCGATGACCGTTGAACAGGGACCGGCAGCCCGCCGCCGGTTCGCCACGCTGGGTCGTTCGGTGGCCCTGTTCCGGGCCTTCCTGGTCGAGCAGACCGACCCGGACCACTTCTACGGCCTGCTGGCCGACGACTCGGTACGCCAGGTCTCCGGCTACACCGGCCTGGCCGGGCGGACGGTGCTCGACGTGGGCGGTGGGCCGGGCTACTTCGCGCAGGCGTTCCGCGCCGCCGGCGCCCGCTACGTGGGCCTCGACCCGGACGTCGGCGACTTCTCCGCGGCCGAGTCCTCGGCCGGGATGCTGCGCGGCAGCGGCACCGCGCTGCCGGTACGCAGCGGCAGCGTCGACGTCTGCTTCTCGTCGAACGTGCTGGAACACGTCTCGGAGCCGCACCGGATGCTCGACGAGATGGCCCGGGTGACGAAGCCCGGGGGCGTCCTGTTCGTCTCGTTCACTCCGTGGCTCTCCCCGTGGGGCGGGCACGAGACCGCGCCCTGGCACTACCTGGGCGGGCAGCGGGCCCGGCGGCGGTACGAGCGACGCAACGGGCGCCCGCCGAAGAACCGGTTCGCCGAGACGCTCTTCCCGGTCTCGATCGCCGACGCGCTGCGCTGGGCCCGGGGCAACCCGGAGGTCGAGGTGCTGGACGCGCTACCGCGCTATCACCCCTGGTGGGGCCGGTGGATCGTCCGGGTTCCCGGGGCGCGGGAGATCGGCTCGTGGAACTTCCTGCTCGTGCTGCGCCGGACCGGGGAACGGCCGGAGGTTGCCGGGCAGGCGGAAAAAGTTGGGCTGACCGGGGGTCGCGTCCAGATGTGACCAGGTAGTAACCTCGCGGCCATCCCACTGATCGACAACGACGAAATTGAGCTCCTCCAGGGAGGAAACATGAAGCACCGCGCCATCGGTGCCGTGCTGTTCGGGGTCGGCGTACTGCTCCTGGCGCTGGCCGCCGGGCTGGTGTTCGTCGTGACCCCCGCGCTGACCAAGCTCCCCTACGACCTGAAGGCGGCGACGTCGGTGGCGGAAGCCTCCGGTGCGACGTTCCTGCAGATCAACAACGGGTCCATCAAGATCAACAATGGCGACCTCAGGTCGACCGTCCGGGTCAACCAGCTCAAGGACGAGACCGCGAAGCTGGGCGGCGACCTCGACGGCAAGGCCGTGGTGTGGCAGGTCGGTCAGACCGTGGACCGGGTCGACAACAAGGAGCTGGTCAGCGCGTACGGCGCCAAGCTGGCCATGGACCGGGTCTCCGGTGAGGCGCTGAAGTGGCAGGGCCAGTGGCTCGACGACACCGGCCAGCGCGACACCGGCGTCCAGTTCGCCGGCCAGATCTACAAGTTCCCCTTCAACACCGAGAAGCGGGACTACAAGATCTTCGACCGGGACATGCGCCAGGTCCGCGACGCCAAGTTCTCCGGTACGGAGAACATCAAGGGCATCGAGACGTACCGGTTCGAGCAGGTGATCACCGACGAGCAGCTGACCCTCGACCCGAGCCGGCTCACCCCGCTGCTGGCCACCTTCGCCCCGGGCGCCACCGACGCCAAGCTCCTCTACAGCAACCAGCGCACCGTGTGGGTGGACCCGGTGACCGGGTCGTACATCAAGGTGCGCGAGGTGCAGAAGAAGGTCCTCACCCCGAACGTCGGCACGCCGACGACGCTGCTGGACGCGGACTTCACGTACAACGACGCGACCATCACCGCCTCGGCCGACCGGGCCAAGGAGAGCCGGAACAGCCTCCAGCTGATCAGCGTCTACGTCCCGGTGGGCCTGGCCGTGCTGGGTCTGGTGCTGATGATCGGCGGTCTGCTGGTGGCCCGCCGGGGTGCGGTCGTCACGGCCGGCGAGGCGCGGCACCGCGCGGACGTCCCGCCGGCCCCCGCTCCGACCCGGTACGACGAGCCGGTCGTGGACGAGGAGCGGCCGACCGCCGAGCAGCCCGCCGTGGACCGCGAGGGCGGCCCGCTGAGCGACGAGATCCCGCCCGCGTCGACGAACTGGCGCGCGGACAACGAGCCGACGGTGCCGAGCCAGCGGCCGGCGTCGGACGAGCGGGAGAAGCACTGACGCGGTAGCACTCCGAAGAGGGCGGGTCGATTCGTCGACCTGCCCTCTTCGCGTTCGCGTCGTCACGCTCGGCACTTGTTACTTAATCGTAACTTATCGATGGTTTGACTGCGCTGGGTTACCGGCGCAGCGGCAGAATGTCCCTTTTGGAAGCTTGATCCGCTCGTGGATCCGGGGTGCCGCTCCACCGTGGGTGACGACAGGCGATCACTGGGTGGTCCACAAGTTACGGAACCGTAGGTGGGGTCTTGTGACCCACGCCTCAGCCGGTGCACCATCATGCGCACATTCGTTACCCGCCGGTAACAGGTGACACGGCCCGGCCCGCAACGCCCCCCGTCCACCGACCGGCACACCACCCCGAAGAGCACCGCCCCCACCCAGGAGGAACCCGTGCAGGATCGGATCGAGAACCCGGGACGTACCCGGTGGCGGCGTTTCGCCGCGATGATGGTGCCCGCGGCGGCCGCCGCCGGCGCTGTCCTGTTCGGCATGCAGTCCGGCGCCATCGCGTCCGACATCACCGTCTCCGGCCAGACCTTCAAGATCGGTGCTGAGCGCCTGGAGGGCGACGGCTTCAAGCAGTACGGCGGCATCGTCAAGGAGAAGAACGGCAAGGTCCACCCCGTCGCCCTCTCCGAGATCAGCAGCGCCGAGCTGTACAAGCTCTGCCAGTCGTCCGGACCGACCTGCCCGGCCTCCCGGTGGTCCTCACCATCAACGCCGGTGACGACAAGCCGGCGACCGCCAAGGACATGCTGATCGCGATGGACAGCCTGGACGGCAACGCGACGTTCACCAACATCAGGATCGGCCGCGACGCCACCGACCTGAACGCGTCGGCGCAGGCCGGCTCGTTCGGCCAGGACGCCCAGCACGTCACCATCATCGGCCTGGAGCAGGTGTCCCGCTACACCACGGCGGCCACCTTCAACCTGACCGGCCTCCGACTGAAGGTCAACGTCGGGGACGCCGCCAAGGGCAAGGAATGCTTCTGAGCTGAAGCGTGGCCCGCGGCGGGCACGCGCCGCGGGCCACGTCCCGGTCCCTCGTTCACCCGCTCCGCCAGGAGGAGGAGTACGTGACAACCGCCGATCCGCAACACGTCCGCGCCGGTGGCCTCGGCCGGGCCTGGCGGGGGTTCCGCCGCTGGCGGCGGACCCGGCCGTTCTGGGGCGGCCTGTTCACCGCGCTGGCCGGAGTGGAGATGTTCGCCTCCACCCGGATGACGCTCAACGGCCTGAGCTTCCACTCCGGAGCCACCGGGCTCTACTCGCTGCTGATCCCCGTCATCCTGCTCACCTGCGGGCTGCTGCTCTGGTTCAGCCCGGGGCAGCGGCTCTTCTACTCGATCGTCGCCGCGGTCACCACGATCTACTCGCTGATGGGTCTCAACCTCGGCGGCTTCTTCGTCGGCCTGCTGCTCGGCATGGTCGGCAGCGCCCTCGGCTTCGCCTGGACGCCGCTCAGGTCGACCGACGCCCCCGCCACCGCGGTGGACGCCCCGGGCGACGAGGACCGGGACACCGCCGGATCCGACGACCCCACGCTGGCGGACGAGTTGCTCCCGACCCTGCCCCACCAGCGCGGCGACGCGCCGGCGTACGAGCAGGAGCGGCCCGCCCCGGCTCCCGCCGGCTACGACGCCCCGCCGGCCGGGCCCCGCGAC
>NZ_JAEVHN010000566.1:0-3947 GCF_016803375.1 Micromonospora sp. 4G55 | reverse complement strand
GGGGACTCCTCGGAGCGCGCCCGCCCCTCCAGGTCCGCGCCGGCGAGCCCGGTCACGTACGACAGATAGCCGGGCATCAGCGGCAGCACGCACGGGGAGAGGAAGCTGACCAGCCCGGCGAGCGCTGCCGCTCCGATCGCCAGCAGCAGCGGACCCGACTCGGCGACCTGGCGGAACGTCTCGCCCATCAGCGGGAACCGGCGGCCGGCTGCTCGGCCGCGATCCGCTCGACGATCGGTTGCAGGCCGTCCTGCTTGACGGCCGCCCGGATCACGGTGGCGACCCGGCCGTCGCGGTCGAGCACGACGGTCGCCGGGACGGTGTTCGGCGGGATCTCCAGGGCCAGCGCCAGCCGGCTCGCCGGGTCGAACAGGCTCGGGTAGGTGACCCGGCCCTCCTCGAAGGCGACCGCCTTGTCTCTGCTGTCCTGCACGTTGATGCCGAGGAAGGTCACCCCGGCGGCCTTGGTGGCCTGGTAGGTGGCCTCCAGGTCGTCGGCCTCGGCCCGACACGGCGCGCACCACGAACCCCAGAAGTTGAGCACGACCACCTGGCCACGGGCCTCGGCGACGTCGTACCGGCCGCCGGTGAGCAGCTCACCGGCGATCTTCGGGGCGGCCGAGCGCTGGTCCGGCGCGCACGCGACGATGCCGCCGTCGTTGGCGCAGCGGCTCTCCCCGTTCTCGGCGGAGCAGCCGACCAGCGCCGTCCCGGCGGTGACGGCGGCGAGCAGGACGGCGATCGGCCTCCGGGAACGCATCAGGCCCCCTTGGCCGTCCGGGCTGTCGTCGACATCGCGATCAGGTGCGCGGCGGGCTCGCTGTAGCCGATCCCGGTGACCTTCGCGCCGTCGAAGTGGAACGAGGTGAGGCTGGCCAGGCCGCACTGCCGGCGGCGCGGGTCGTGCCAGAGCCGCTTTCGCTCGACGTGGCGGCGCAGCGTCCAGATCGGCAGCTGGTGGGAGACCAGGACGGCCTCGCGCCCCTCGGCGGCGACCCGGGCGGCGTGCAGCGCGGCGAACATCCGCTCGGCGATGGCCTGGTACGCCTCGCCCCAGGAGGGGGTGACCGGGTCGCGCAGCACCCACCAGTTGCGCGGGTCGCGGAACGAGCCGTCGCCCGGCGAGACCTTCTTGCCCTCGAACCAGTTGGCGCTCTCGATCAGCCGCTCGTCGACCCCGACGGGGAGCCCGAACTGGGCGGCGATCGGCTCGGCGGTCTGCTGAGCGCGCTCCAGCGGACTCGCCACCACGTGCACGATCTCCCGCTCGGCGAGCGCCTGCGCCGCCGCCTTCGCCATCTGGATGCCCAGCTCCGACAGGCGGAAGCCGGGCAGCCGCCCGTACAGGATCTGGTCCGGGTTGTGCACCTCACCGTGCCGCAGCACGTGGACAACCGTTGCGCTCACGTTCCCTACCCCCCGTGGCCCGCCGCTGCCGCCGCGTTCGCCGCCGTCGGCAGCGCGGCCGCGATCTGCTCCAGTGCGGCGTCGTCGATCGCCGCCGAGACGAACCACGACTCGAACGCGCTCGGCGGCAGGTAGACGCCGGCGGCGAGCATCGCGTGGAAGAACGCCTTGAAGGCGGGCACCTGCTGGGTGCGGGCGCTGTCGTAGTCGCGCACCTCGGCGTCGGTGAAGAAGATCGAGAACATGTTGCCCGCGGACGACAGCCGGTGCGGGACCCCGGCGGCGCCCAGCGCGTCGGCGGCGAGCCGGCCCACGGTGGCGGCCGTGGAGTCGAGCCGGCGGTAGAGCGCGTCGTCGGCGAGCCGCAGGGTGGCCAGGCCGGCGGCGCAGGCCAGCGGGTTACCGGAGAGCGTGCCCGCTTGGTAGACCGGGCCGGCGGGGGCCAGTCGGGCCATGATCTCGGTGCGCCCGCCGAACGCGGCGGCGGGCAGTCCACCGCCCATGACCTTCCCGTACGTCCACAGGTCGGCCTCGGACGGGTCGAGCCCGTGCCAACCGGCGCGGGAGACCCGGAACCCGGTCATCACCTCGTCGACGATGAGCAGCGCGCCCTCGGCGTGGGCGATCGCGGCGAGCCGCTGGTTGAAGCCGTCGCGCGGGGCGACCACGCCCATGTTGCCGGCGGCGGCCTCGGTGATCACCGCGGCGATGTGCCGGCCCTCGTCGGCGAAGACCTTCTCCACCGCCGTGATGTCGTTGTACGGCAGCACGATGGTGTCGCTCGCCGCCGCGCCGGTAACGCCGGGCGAGTCGGGCAGACCGAGGGTGGCCACGCCGGAGCCGGCGGCGGCGAGCAGCCCGTCGGAGTGGCCGTGGTAGCAGCCGGAGAACTTGATGATCTTCGAACGGCCCGTGAAGCCGCGGGCCAGCCGGATCGCCGACATGGTGGCCTCGGTGCCGGAGTTGACCAGCCGGACCTGCTCGACCGGGGTGCGGTCGACGATCTCGGCGGCCAGCTCGACCTCGCCCGGCGTCGGCGTGCCGAAGCTGGTGCCCTTGCCGGCGGCCTCCCGGATGGCCTCGACCACCTCGGGATGGGCGTGACCGAGGATCAGCGGGCCCCAGGAGCAGACCAGGTCGACGTAGCGCCGGCCGTCGGCGTCGTAGAGCCAGGGGCCCTCCCCCCGGACCATGAAGCGCGGGGTGCCACCGACGGCCCGGAAGGCGCGCACGGGGGAGTTCACCCCGCCCGGCACGATGGCCTTGGCGCGGTCGAACAGGGCCTCGGAGGCCGGCGCGTCGGCCGGGTAGCGGCCGGATCCGGCGGAAAATATGTCGGTCACGATGTCGCCATTGTGTCAGCGCCGGACGGCCAATCGGCAGCCACCCCGGGGCGGGGTTACCAGACTCACCCCCGGTGCGCGCGCCCGGCGACCGAAGAGGTCTCACCGGGCCAGGGCGTCGAGATCGCGATAGGCTGACCGGGTGGATCGTGCCGAACTGTCCATCACGGTACACCGGACAGGCGATGAAGTGGTGCTTCGCCTGGCCGGTGAGATCGACATGCTCACGGCCGGCCAGCTGTCGGCCGTCGTCAACGAGGTGCTGGCCGACCCGCCGCCGCGGATCGTGCTCGACCTGGGCGGCGTCACGTTCTGCGACTCCCAGGGGCTCGGCACCCTGGTCGTGCTCAGCCGCAAGGCCAGCCACGCGCGGACCCTGCTGGTGCTCAGCAACGTCGGTGACTTCCTGCTCCGCGTCCTGGACATCACTGGGCTGCGCTCCGCCCTGATGATCCGCAACGAGACCGCCCCCTGACCGTCGCCGCGACCGTGAGGTGGACGGCTCAGCCGCCGCCCACCTCACGACCGGGTCAGATGGTGGGGACGTCGCGGCGGCGGAAGCCGGTCAGGCCGGTCCCGGCCAGCAGGACGGCCAGGGCGGTGAGGGCCAGCAGCGGGGTGGCGCTCCACGAGCCGCCGAGCACCTGCGGGGTGTGGGTGAACGGGGAGACATCCAGCAGCCCCTGGCTCAGCTCCAGCACCGCGCCGAGCTGCCCGAGCAGAATGCAGACCACGAGCACCCCCCAGGCCACCGGCGCGAACCGGGGCAGCAGCCCGTAGAGCAGCACCGCCAGGCCGGCCAGCACCCAGGCCGCCGGCACCTGGGCCAGGCCCGTGCCGAGCATCCGGGGCAGCTGGCCCGGCACGTCACCCACGCTCAGCCCGTAGGTGAGCCCGGTGGCGAGCCCGGCGACGGCCAGCACCACCACCGGCCCGACCAGGGCGAAAAGCAGGTGCGAGGCGAGCCAGCGGGACCGGTGCACCCCGGTGGCCAGCAGCGGCTCCGCCCGACCGGCCGCCTCCTCCGTACGCATCCGCAGCGCGGCCGCGATGCCGTAGCCGGCGGCGGCCAGGCCGACGAAGGCGAGCGTGCTGCCCAGGTACGCCTCGGCGAGCGCTGACGAACCGCCCAACCGGGCCATGATCTCCTCGAGCTGGGCGTTGCCCTCGACCGACCTGCCGGCCGCCTCGGCCGCG
>NZ_JAEVHN010000565.1:0-3960 GCF_016803375.1 Micromonospora sp. 4G55 | reverse complement strand
CCCGGTGCCCGGCCGCGCGCCGCCGGGCGACGGACGGCTGCTCCGAGGGCCGGCGCAGCCCCGCTGTGACGTGATCGGCAGCCCGCCCGGCCGGTACGCGGCGGCCGGTGCACCGGGGCACCTGGCAGGATGGAGCGGTGAATTCCGCAGCTGAGTCCGACCGGCCCGGTGCCGCCGGGCGACGGACGGCTGCTCCGAGGGCCGGCGCAGCCCCGCTGTGACGTGATCGGCAGCCCGCCCGGCCGGTACGCGGCGGCCGGTGCACCGGGGCACCTGGCAGGATGGAGCGGTGAATTCCGCAGCTGAGTCCGACCGGCCCGGTGCGCCGACGACCCTCTTCGAAGCGGTCGGCGGCGAGCCCACCTTCCGCAAGCTGGTCGACGAGTTCTACGTCGGCGTCGCCACCGACCCGCTGCTGCGCCCGATGTACCCGGAGGAGGACCTCGGGCCGGCCGCCGACCGGCTGACGCTGTTCCTCATGCAGTACTGGGGCGGCCCCAACACCTACTCCGCCCAGCGGGGGCACCCGCGGCTGCGGATGCGGCACGCGCCGTTCCGGATCGGCGCGGCGGAGCGGGACGCCTGGCTGCACCACATGCGGCGGGCGGTCGACCGGCTGGACCTGCCGCCGGAGGTCGCCAAGGCGCTCTGGGACTACCTGGAGCGCGCCGCGTACTTCATGGTCAACGTGATGGAGGAGCCGGCCGGGGACGCCTGACGGCCCGGCGGTCGCGACCGCCGGGGCCGGCCCCGCCGGTCGGGCTCAGAGCAGGGCGCCCTCGTCGTGCAGCCAGTCCACGAAGGTGGTCGCCACGGCCGCCCCGCAGTCGAGCATCTCGACCAGAAGCGCGTCGTGGGTGCCCGCACCCAGCGGCACCTGCAGCTCGGCGTAGATCGGCAGCTGGCCCCGCTCGGTGGGGTCGCCGATGTACGCCTTGCAGAACCGGCGGGTGTGGTTCCACTCGTTGACCACCCGGTAGGCCCGGTCCGCCCAGTCCGGCGGGACCGTCGCGTGTGGACGGGCCCGCATCACCAGGATCTCGTCCTCGGGGCCCTCCAGGGTGACCAGCACCGCGTGCCGCTCCCACATGGCCAGCAGGTTCCCGTCGCCGTCGGCCAGGTACCGCACGTCGAGCAGGTCGAGGGCCTCACAGACCCGGCGCAGGGTGACCGGCTCCACACTGACCGGCATGTCCGCGATCACCGGCCGGTCGGCGGCCGTGCAGTCGTCCCCCGGCTGCCGGGGGGACGGTGGTCCAACCCGGACGGTGCTGTCCACTGTGATCCCGGTTCGAGTTTCCGGGTCGCCGCCGCCAGCGGCGGGACCAGGGCGCCATGACCACCACGGCATCGCTCGCGCACCTCACTCCCCAGCGGATCCGGACGCCTACGGTGCGTTGGATCCGAGGATGGACGGTACCCGGACAGCCGGGTTGAAGCACCCCCCCAACGACAGCCCCGACCCAGAAGAATGACCATGGGTCATCCGTTCGGATGATCCTTCACCGGCCGGATCGCCAGCTCCGAGACCTTGCGCGACCATGCCGCTCCGTACGGTCCCACCAGGCCGATCCAGCGGCCCGCGACGCGTACCTGGACCTCGCCCGGGGCGTCGACGGGCCCGAGGAACCCCATCCGGACCACGCCCTGGACCAGGCGCTGGGTCACCTCGACCGGCTCGCCCGGCGGCTCKTCCGTCCGGCCTGCAGATCTTCGCCTGGCTGGCCACCATGCTGCTCGGCCGGCTGGTGATCCGCGTGCCGCTGCTGTTCGTCATCGGCTTCGTCGTGACCTTCGTGCTCGGCGGTGTCACCGGCACGATGTTCGCGATCACCGCGTTCGACCAGCAGGTCACGGACTCGTACTTCGTGGTGGCGCACTTCCACTACGTGCTGGTCGGCGGCGCGGTCTTCCCGATGCTCGCCGGCATCTACTACTGGCTGCCCAAGATCACCGGTCGGATGTACCACGAGCGGTTGGGCCGCTGGGCGTTCTGGCTGGTCTTCGCCGGCATGCACGTCACCTTCTTCCCGATGCACCTCTACGGCCTGTTCGGCATGCCCCGCCGGGTCTACACCTACGCAGGCGAGCCCGGCTGGGGCGGGTGGAACCTGGTCAGCACGGCCGGGTCGTACCTGCTCGCCCTCGGACTGCTGCTCGTGCTCGTCGGCGTGGTGCACGCCGTACGCCGGGGCCGGCCCGCCCCGGCGGATCCGTGGGACGCCGACAGCCTGGAATGGGCCACCACGTCGCCGCCCGAGCCGTACAACTTCCCCGTCCTGCCCCGGGTGCACAGCCTGCACCCGGTGTGGGACGAGCGGACCGCGGAGTCGACCGGCGCGGGCGCCACCGAGGACCGCATCCTCAGTGCGGGGCGCCGCACCCTGTTCACCAGCGAGCTGGACGCCCGCTGCGAGCGCGCGGTGCAGATGCCGGAGTCGACGCTCACGCCGCTCGTGCTCGCCGGCGCGCTCCTGATCTTCTTCACCGCCCTGCTCTTCGCCTGGTACCCGGTGGCGGCCGTCGCCATGGTCGCGGCCATTGCGACGATCGCGGTCTGGCTCTGGCCGCCCAGCGCGGATGTGGAACCAGAGGTGGCGGCATGACGGGTCGGGGCGGAGCCGTGGCGGCGGCCACCGGCGCCGAGGCGCTCAGCACGGAGCTGCCGGTCGGCCGGTCCACCGGCTGGTGGGGCATGGTGATGTTCGTGGCCACCGAGGCCACCCTCTTCGCCTGCCTGCTCGGCAGCTACTTCTACCTCCGCTTCCAGTACGGCCCGCAGTGGCCGCCGGACGGCATCGGGGCCCCCGAGCTGGTCAAGCCGCTGGTGATGACGGCGGTGCTGCTGCCGAGCAGCCTGCCCATGATCTGGGCCGAACGCGGTATCCGGCACGGCAAGCTCTGGCGGCTGCGGTCCGGGCTGGCCGTCACCATGGCGCTCGGGCTGACCTTCCTGGCCCTGCAGGCCACCGAGTACGCCGAGAAGCTCCGGCACTTCACCATGACCACCGACGTCTACGGCTCGCTGTTCTATCTGATCACCGGCTTCCACGGGCTGCACGTCCTGGTCGGACTGACCATGATCGGCTGGCTGCTCGCCACGTCCCTGGCCGGCGGCGGCTTCGGCGCCCACCACCACGAACGGGTCCGCAACGGCGCGATCTACTGGCACTTCGTCGACGCGGTGTGGGCCGCCATCCTGTTCACCATCTACCTCTCCCCGCGACTGTGACGACCACGCGACCCGGCCCCCGGGCCCGCCTCACCGGCGGGCTGCTGCTCTGGTACGGCGTGCTCGGTGGCGCCGTCGCCTGGGCGGTGCACGTGCTCGTCGCCTGGGGCCTGGACGAACTCGCCTGCGCCGCCGGCTCCGAGCGCGTCTCCGCCGTACCGCTCGGGCCGGCCGTCGGGCTGGCGGTGGTCGTCCCGGCCCTGGCCACCGCCGGCTCGCTGGCGGTCGCCGCGCTGGTGTGGCGGCGCACCGCCGGCGCGCAGTCAGCGGGCGCCGAGGACCGGGCGTTCGCCCGGTCCAGGATGCTCGCCGTGGTGGGCATCTGGCTCAACCTGCTCTTCCTGACGATCATCGTGCTCGGCGGGGTCGCCGTGCTGGTGCTGCCGCCATGTCAGAGCTGAGCGTCTACCGGGCTCACGAACCCGGTCAGAGTCCGGTGGTCGAGAGCCTGCTGACCATGCTGGCGATCGTCGCGGTCTGCCTGCTCGCGGCCGGCTACGGGCGGGGCGTCCAGGAGCTGTGGACCAGACGCGGTCCCCGCCGCGTCATCCCAGGCTGGCGGGTCGGCGCCTTCGGCGCCGGACTGCTGGTGCTGCTCGGCGTGGAGCAGGGACCGGTGCACGACATGGCGGAGTCCAGCCTGGCCGGGCACATGGCCCAGCACATGCTGCTCCTGCTGGTGGCCGGGCCGCTGCTCGCGGCCGGCGCGGCGGGGCTGCCGCTGACCA
>NZ_JAEVHN010000564.1:0-3967 GCF_016803375.1 Micromonospora sp. 4G55 | reverse complement strand
CGGTCGCAGCAACCCCTCGGACAGCAACCCCACCAGCTCGGAGGCGACTCCGAGAGGGCAGCAATCCTCGCAGTCTGGCTCCGGCCCGGCGGCCGGTAGAAGCCGACCACCTCGGTCCAGCGGCGTACGCCCGAGGCGGTGCGCGGTCTGCTGTCGGCCTACCACCGCGGCGTGCAGCGCGGTCGCAGCAACCCCTCGGACAGCAACCCCACCAGCTCGGAGGCGACTCCGAGAGGGCAGCAATCCTCGCAGTCTGGCTCCGGCCCGGCGGCCGGTAGCGGGCAGAAGGAGCAAGAAGGATGACAACTACGCAGGATCTCGGTTGGCTCCTCGCCAACTTCGCTGACCGGGTGCCCGGTGTCGCGCACGCGGTCGCCGTCTCCGCGGACGGCCTGCTCCTCGCGTCGTCACGGGACCTGCCGCGCGACCGGGCCGACCAGTTGGCCGCCATCGCCTCCGGTCTGGTCAGCCTCACCCAGGGCGCGGCCCGCTGCTTCGAGGGTGGCGCGGTGTTGCAGACCGTCGTCGAGATGGACAACGGCTTCCTGTTCCTGATGTCCATCTCCGACGGTTCCTCCTTCGCGGTGCTGGCCGCCCGCAGCTCTGACGTGGGCCAGGTCGGCTACGAGATGGCCCTGCTGGTCGACCGGGTGGGCGACGCGCTGACCCCGCAGCCGCGCACGGCCGTCGGGATGATGGGCTGACCGAGCTGACCACCGGGTCGGCACGGCAGGAACGACACGACAACAACGACGGGTTCCACCGGGCGAGAGCCGGTGCCGGGTACGAAGGAGGTGAGCGGCGACATGGCCGATCGTGACGAGCCAACCGGAGCGTTGGTCCGTCCATACGCCGTGACCCGTGGTCGTACCCGTCCCCGGCTCGACATCGCCATGGAGGCGCTCGTCGAGACGACGGTGCGCGGTCGCGCCGCTGCCAGTGGCAACGGCGGTCAGGGCCGCGAACACCAGTACATCGCCGCGCTGTGTGACGGACGCGTGCAGTCGTTGGCCGAGATCGCGGCGCGAATGCAGCTTCCGTTGGGTGTGGCCCGGGTGCTCATCGCCGACATGGCGACGGATGGCCTGGTCGCGGTCCACGAGCCGACCATCCTGGACGACTCCGACGACGCGGTGGGCACTGAACTGCTGGAGAGGGTGCTGAGTGGACTTCGCAGGCTCTGACATGTCGCACCGGCCGCCGGCCCCGAGCGGGCGCGTGACGTCGGCGAAGATCGTTATCGCCGGTGGATTCGGCGTCGGCAAGACGACCTTGGTCGGCTCGGTCTCGGAGATCACGCCGCTGACCACCGAGGCCATCATGACCTCCGCGGGCGTGGGCGTCGACGACACCCGGCAGGTGCCGGGCAAGACGACGACCACGGTGGCGATGGACTTCGGCCGAATCTCGATCGACCGGGACCTGATCCTGTACCTGTTCGGTACGCCGGGCCAGACGCGGTTCTGGTTCATGTGGGACGAGCTGGTACGCGGCGCGATCGGCGCCGTCGTCCTGGTCGACACCCGCCGGCTGGCCGACTGCTTCGCGGCGATCGACTTCTTCGAGCACCGGCGGCTGCCGTACCTGGTGGCCATCAACTGCTTCGACGGGATGCAGTACCACGACCCGCAGGACGTCCGGGACGCGCTGGCGATCTCGACGGACGTGCCGGTGGTGGCCTGCGACGCCCGGAACCGGGAGTCGACCAAGCACGTGCTGATCTCGCTGGTCGAGTACGTGCTGACCATGCGTCGCTCGCGCGCGGTCGCCCCGGCCTGACCGGCCTCGACGCGCCCGGTGGCGGCTTCGGCCGACGTCGGGCGCGTCTGCGCGTCCCCGTCCGGCCGGGGGCTCAACGTGTCGGCGGGCAGCTGACCCGGTCCCGAGTGGACGCACGACAGCCCCGAGCCACGTGGCCCCGCGCGCCGCGCAGCCCCCGCGCGCGGCGGTGCCGGTGCCCGGGGCCGCGGGGTGGGAAGAGGTCGGGAGAGGGCTGGGCCGAGGGTCAGGAGACCCGGGCCCAGCTGCCCTGGGTGAGCTGGTAGACGCCCAGCGAGTCGCGCTCCATCCCGCCGTGCCGGATCGGCGCGAAGGCGTACCACCCGGCCATACCCTCGGTCACCTGCGTCTGCAGGTACGCCCGCAGCCGTCCACGGTCGACGCTGCTGGCCAGCCGGGCCGCGTCGGCGATGAGCTGGAGCGCGTCGGAGGCGTACGGGGCGAAGCCGCTGAGCCCGCCGTACTCGTGGATGTAGCGGAAGACCAGCTCGCGTCGGGCCAGGGCGGCGGTGGTGGTACCCATCAGGGTGGAGTCCGGCAGGCAGGTCGGGTGCACCGCGTACGCGCCCTCCACGGCCGCCGCGTTGCTGCCCGCCACGGTCTCCTCGGCGACCGCGCGCGTCGAAGAAGAGCGGACCGCGCCAGCGGGCCCGGCGCAGTGCCCGAGCGGCGCTGCCGCTGTCCGGAGCCGCCGCCCACACCACCACGCCGTCGGGGTCACCGGCCACCGCCTCCCGGGCGGCGCGGGCGAAGTCGCGCCGGTGCGCGGCAGGCGTACGGTGCGGTCCAGCTCGACCCCGGCGACCCGGAGCGCGGCCGCCACGGCCCGGACGCCGGAGTCGCCGTGCAGGCCGTCGGCGGCCAGCAGGGCGACCCGCTCCAGCCCCCGTGAGCTGATCAGCCGGGCCAGCCGGCGGGCGACGTCCACCGCGTCCGGGGTGAGCTTGTAGACGAAGGTCCGCTGCGTCAGCGGCAGGACGATGCCGTCCCCGGGCGCCAGCGAGACGAAGGGGGTCTGCAGCCGCTGGGCCACCCCGACGACCGCCATGGCGGTCTCGGTCAGCGTGGTGCCGAGCAGGGCGTGCACCCGGTCCTTGCGGATCAGGTCGGTGGCCTGCTGCGCGGCCAGCCGCGGATCGCTGCGGTTGTCCCGCACCAGCACCCGTACGCTCCGGCGCTGGTTGCCCACCTGCACCCGGTCGACGTTCAGGTCCTCGAGCGTGATCCGCAGGGCACGCTCCTGGAGGACGCCGAGGGCGGCGCCCCGGCCGGTGAGTTCCAGGCTGACCCCGATCAGCAGCTCCGGGCCGCCCGGCGAGGCACTGCCGTCCGGCTCCGCCTCGTCCTGCGGCTGCGCCTGCCCGCAGGCGCCCAGCAACAGGCTGCTGGCCGTCGCGGTGAGCACTCCCCGTCGGGTGAGCACGGAGGAGTCGATTGCCGGTGTCGCCATTGGAGTCGCCTTCCCACCCCGGCGTCACCTGCCGCCGACGGTTCCGCCGGTATGCTTCCGGCCGCCCCGATCCGGCGTCAAATTATCCGGGTGTGGGTAGGAACACGCAGGTGGAAGGGGGTTTTCCGGGCTCAGGAACGGTAACCGGCTGACCGGAACTCGTACTCGCGGTCGTCGTCGCGCTCGGCCGGGTCGCGGCTGAAGTCCCAGCCGCCGGCCGACTCACGACCCGGTCGCCCGCCGACCGCGAACCCGCCGATCTCCTGGCCGCGACGCCAGCCGCGGAAGTAGCCGGTGGTGTTCTCGGCGAGGCTCGCCGCGTCGCGGACGATCCGCAGCGGACGCTCCTCGCGCAGCGGCGAACCCGGCACCAGGTTGGCCTGCGGGACCCGCTTGGGCAGGCCGGCGGAGGTCTCCGCACCGACCGCCGGGCGAGCCGCCTGCTCGGCGGCCTGCCAACCGGTGTCGGCGGTGGTCGCCCAGTCCAGCTCGGACTCCTCCTCGCTGTGGCCGACGAACCAGGCGGACCTGGCCTGCGCGAAGATCAGCAGGTCCCCGTCGCCCTCGTCGGAGATCGGCGGGGGTCGGTGCTCCATCGGCGCGGGGCGGCGCTCCGCCGGCTCGGGCCGGCGCTCCGGGGCCGGTCGGTCCGCCCGGGAGGCACGCCCGGAACGGCTTGCCTCCTCGCGGTCGACCAGCCGCAGCGAGGGCGACTCCAGGCGCGGGTCGCCGCCCGGG
>NZ_JAEVHN010000563.1:0-3977 GCF_016803375.1 Micromonospora sp. 4G55 | reverse complement strand
GCCAGCCGGCGCGCGCGCAGCCCAGCGCGATCTCCAGCCCGATCCCGGTGGAGGTGCCGGTGACCAGCACCGTCTGCTCGCTCATGCCCTGCCTGCCTTCCCTCGCCGTTGCCTACCGGGCAGACTCTCACCGTTGGAGTGCGCTCGAAGGCAAATCCCCCTGGCCCGCACGCCGGCCGAGTCGGGCGAGTAAACGGTCAGGTCAGCCCGGCGGACGGCGGCGGTGCGCGCGGCTGGTGTCGACGGGGCGGCCCGGGTCGACGTGCCGGGGGCGGTCCGGCTCGTCGAGGCGCAACGGCACCAGGGTGTCGGTGATCGCGTCGATGATCCGGTCGGTGCCCCGGCGGGCGGCGCCGGGCGCGCCGTGGGTCAGGTCGTGCAGGTCCAGCGGGTCGCCGAAGCGCACCCGGATCACCGGTCGACGCAGCAGCGCCCGGGCGATGCCGGGCAGCATGCCCTTAGGTGTCCGGTAGGGCAGCACCTCGTGCGAGCCCCACTGGGCGACGGGGATGATCGGGGCGCCGCAGGCCAGGGCGAGCCGGGCGGCACCGGTCTTGCCGCGCTCGGGCCACAGGCAGGGGTCCAGGCCGATGCGGCCCTCCGGGTAGACCAGCACCACCGAGCCGCGCGCCACGGCCGCGGCGGCGTCGTCGAGGGCCCGGTGCACCCCGGCGGTGCCCCGGTCGACGCGCAGGTGCCCGGCGTGGCGCATCAGGGCACCGATCACCGGGGCGCGGAAGAGCCCGCCGGTGGCCATGATCCGCGGGGCGACGCCCCGCGCCCGGCAGGCCGCGGCGAGGACGATCGGGTCGAACGGGCTGATGTGGTTGGCGGCCAGGATCAGCGGGCCGCGGCGCAGCTCGGCCGGCACGTCGCCGCTGACCTCCAGCCGGGCCAGCAGGGCGACGATGAGGCGGGCGAAGACCTGCGCGGCGCGCCAGAACCGTGGCGGCCGCCAAGTGGCGGTCGGGGTGTCCATCAGTGCTGGATGGTCGCACGCCGGTGGGTGACGGTGGGCACCGATCCCGGCCCTGCGGCAGAGGTGATCAGGGTCATTGGTCCCGGGGCAGGGTCGGGACCCCCGGCCCTGCCCCAATCTCTACGACGCGCAGTAGTATTTACTACGTCTCGTAGTATGAACAGCTGGGGGTTACTGGTGGACGCGTTGGACGTCGCCCGCTGGCAGTTCGGTGTCACCACCGTCTACCACTTCCTATTCGTGCCGCTGACCATCGGCCTGTCGGTGCTGGTGGCCATCCTGCAGACGCTGTGGCACCGCAGCGGCAACGAGCGCTACCTCAAGCTCACCAAGTTCTACGGCAAGCTCTTCCTGATCAACTTCGCGATGGGCGTGGTCACCGGCATCGTGCAGGAGTTCCAGTTCGGCATGAACTGGAGCGACTACTCCCGCTTCGTCGGCGACATCTTCGGCGCCCCCCTCGCGATCGAGGCGCTGGTCGCGTTCTTCCTGGAGTCGACCTTCATCGGCCTGTGGATCTTCGGCTGGGACCGACTGCCCAAGCGGGCGCACCTGGCCAGCATCTGGGCCGCCGCGATCGGCACCAACCTCAGCGCCTACTTCATCCTCGCCGCGAACTCGTTCATGCAGAACCCGGTCGGCTACCGGATCAACCCCGACACCGGCCGCGCCGAACTCACCGACTTCCTCGCCGTGCTCACCAACAAGGTCGCGCTGATCACCTTCCCGCACACCCTGGCCGGCTCGTTCCTGGTCGCCGGCTCGCTGGTGGTCACCGTCGGGCTGTGGCACGTGATGCGCAACCGCGACAGCGCCGACACCGGGGCGTACCGGTTCGCCACGAAGTTCGGCTCGTGGGTAGTGCTGGTCGCCGCCACCCTGGTCGTGATCACCGGCGACATCCAGGGCAAGATCATGACGCAGGTGCAGCCGATGAAGATGGCCGCCGCCGAGGGCCTCTACACCACCGAGAGCCCCGCCTCGTTCTCCGTGCTCACCGTCGGCAGCCTCGACGGCAGCCGCGAGCTGTTCGCCATCAAGATCCCGTACCTGCTGTCGTACCTGGGCACGGGCGACCCCAACGGCACCGTGCACGGCATCAACGACCTGCAGGCCCAGTACGCCAGCCAGTACGGCGCGGGCAGCTACACCCCGATCATCCCGGTCACCTACTGGAGCTTCCGCTTCATGATCGCCTTCGGGCTGGCCGCCGCCGCGATCGCCCTGCTGGTGCTCTGGTCGCAGCGCAAGGGCCGCACCCCCACCAGCCGGTGGCTGCTGCGCGCCGGCCTGGTCATGCCGGTGCTGCCGCTGCTCGCCAACTCCTTCGGCTGGATCTTCACCGAGATGGGCCGCCAGCCCTGGATCGTCTTCGGCGAGATGCTCACCCGCGACGGCGTGTCCCGCAGCGTCTCGCTGGCCGAGGTGCTCACCTCGTTCACCGCCTTCACCCTGATCTACGCCACCCTCGCCGTCATCGAGTTCAAGCTGCTCGTCCGCTATGCCCGCGCCGGCGTGCCCGACCTCACCCCGGACCCCGCGATCGACGACAGCCACGACGACGCCGAGCGCCCGCTCGCCTTCGCCTACTGACCCGGAGCCCACCGTGGAACTGACGACCGTCTGGTTTCTCCTCGTCGCCGTGCTCTTCACCGGCTACTTCATCCTCGAAGGCTTCGACTTCGGCGTCGGCATGCTGCTGCCCGTCCTCGGCCGCGACGACCGGGAACGCCGCGTCCTGATCAACACCATCGGCCCGGTCTGGGACGGCAACGAGGTCTGGCTGATCACGGCCGGCGGCGCCATGTTCGCCGCCTTCCCCGAGTGGTACGCCACCCTCTTCTCCGGCTTCTACCTGCCGCTGCTGCTGATCCTGCTCGCCCTGATCGCCCGGGGCGTGGCCTTCGAGTACCGGCACAAGCGCCCCGAGGCGTCCTGGAAGCGCCGCTGGGACACGGCGATCTTCGTCGGCTCCGTCGTACCGGCGGTGCTGTGGGGCGTCGCCTTCGCCAACATCCTGCGCGGCGTGCCGCTGGACGCCGACCACGAGTACGTCGGCGGCCTGGTCGACCTGCTGCACCCGTACGCGCTGCTCGGCGGGGTGACCACCGCGGCGCTGTTCCTCACCCACGGCGCGGTGTTCCTCGCCCTGAAGACCACCGGCGAGATCCGGGAGCGGGCCGGGGCGCTCGCCGTGCGCCTGGGCGTGGGCACCGCGGTGGCCGCGGTGGCGTTCCTGACCTGGACGCTGAGCATCCGCTCCAGCGCCGCCGCCGTCGTGTTCGCCGTCGGCGCGGCCCTGGCCCTGCTCGGCGCGCTCGCCGCCGCCCGGGTACGCCGGGAGGGCTGGGCGTTCACCGGCACCGCCGTGGCGATCGGCCTGGCCGTGGCGACCCTGTTCGCGGCGCTGTTCCCGAACGTGCTGCCCTCCACCCTGGACGCCGCCGGCACCCTCACCGCCACCAACGCCGCCTCCACCCCCTACACCCTCAAGATCATGACCTGGGTGGCGATGATCTTCACCCCGATCGTGCTGGCCTACCAGGGTTGGACGTACTGGGTGTTCCGCAAGCGGATCGGGGTAGTGAACATCCCGCAGCACTGAGAACCTGCGGGGGCGCGGGACGCGGGGCCGGGCGAGGGGGTCGCACCGGCCCCGCGGGCTGTTCCCCGCCGGAAAATCCGCCCACCCTCAAGATCCGCGCCGCTATGGTGGGCCGATGGCCAACCCCCCGCACGTGCGTGAGCTCATCGTCGACGAGCTCACCGACGCCTGGCAACTCGGTCGGCACGCCTTTGGCTTCGGCCCGCAACCGGCGCCGCAGGCCATCGTCGACATGCCCGGCCTGACCCGCTACGGCGCCTTCGACGACACCGGCCGGCTCCTCGCCAAGCGCCGACCTGCACCACGAGCAGTGGTGGTCCGGGCGGGCCGTGCCCGCCGCCGACGTCGGCGGGGTCGCCGTCGCCCCCGAGGCCCGCGGCCGGGGCGTGGCCC